>CAXCBH010000039.1:0-9933 GCA_963980675.1 uncultured bacterium
GGTTTATGAAATATGTTTAAAAACTGGTAATTCAGGGAAAGGTGCAGAACACCTTCACGATGATCCGATGATTTTGGGGCATATTTATGCAGGTCCTTATATCAGTCTTGAACCGGAATCAGCTTTTGTATTAGAAGATGAAATGGGTGTTTGTGGTTATATCATTGGTGCATTAAATACCAATTCATTTTATAATAAAGTCAAACCAGATTGGTTGCCAAAACTCCAAAAAAAATATACGGATCCCATTGAAAGTTCAAAACCATGGAATAAAGATGAAAAATGCATCCACTTACTTTTTCATCCTGAAACCCCTCTAGATTTACCTGATTACCCATCCCACTTACATATTAATCTTTTATCCCGTGCAAGGGGTCAGGGATTGGGCAAAAAAATGATGGATCATTTCATGAATAATTTGAAGGAGCGTGGTTCGAAAGGGCTACACCTTGGATTAGGCATAAAGAATGATCCTGCTTATACTTTTTATATAAAATATGGGATGATAGAATTAAAGAGAAATTCGGATACTATTTACATGGGGATTTCATTTGAGTAAAACAATGAACATTATTCTGAAAAATAACATATTCCTTCTATTATCTGTTAGTATGATTATTGCAAAAGATTCCCCAAATAATTGGCATTCATATTGGGCCCAATCGAGCAAAGCAATCATTATGGATGAATCAAACCAGTGGCTATTAGGGAGTGCTGCAATAGTTGCTTTGGGTGCCACTCAAATTGATATGAAAGTAAATAAACGTGTTCAATCACATAAGATTCTTTCAGATCCCATTTCTCATTTTGGTGATGAAATGGGTGGCAATTGGGGTCATTGGATTCTTTGGTCATCCATTATTACTTCATCTAAAATTAAAAAAGATTCGAATAAAAAATTCATGTCAAAAATTCAATATTCAACTCTTGCTATGGTATCCAATGGATTAATTACCGTCGGCATGAAACGAGCTTTTGGCCGTGAAAGGCCCAACGGAAGTTGTTGTGATTCATTTCCCAGCGGACACACGTCTCATAGTTTTACAATGGCTTCAATTGCAAATGAACTTTACGGAAAAAATATTGGGTTAATTTCATATGGGCTGGCTACACTAGTTGCTGCGAGTCGAATGAATGATAATAAACATTATTTGAGCGATGTCATATTTGGTGCAGGATTAGGTACGGCTGTTGGGCGAGCTTTTTCAAAAAATTATCAGAAATTCGATAAAAAAAATATTCAAATTGGGTTTTCATCTCAGATGGCCTTGAAAATTTCAATTCCCATAAATTAATTGAGAATTATTTTTTGATTGAAATATGCACGTTTTATATTCTGATGGTTATTCTAACAAGTACAACTTTTGGAATTGATAGACTAATTTCAAAAAACCCGAGTTACAGATTTAGAGATAATAATGAATAATAATACAACAGTTGTAATAGTAAATGTCATAAAAGTCATGAGAGGGAAACGGCAGTATTTTACAGAAATATTTTTATAATAGAATTGAATTAGTTATGGATGTATAAATGATAGCAAAAAATTGGATTGAAGCTAACAAACAAGTTGATAAATGGAAATCAACTGGGCTAAAAGTGGTTTTTACCAATGGCTGTTTTGATATTCTTCATCGGGGACATGTGGAATATTTAACCGATGCAAAAGCATGCGGTGATAAATTAATAACGGCTTTGAATAGTGACAGTTCAGTTCGTGGTTTGAAAGGAGACTCCCGTCCTATACAGAGTCAGGATGATAGAGCAGCTATTCTAGATGCATTAGCATCGGTTGATTTGGTGGTTGTTTTTGATGAAGAAACACCGGCAGAAATTATTAAAAAGCTTATTCCAGATGTGCTGGTAAAAGGTGGTGATTATACACCGGAAACAATCGTTGGAGCACATACGGTTACTGGAAATGGAGGAGAAGTGAAAATTATTCCATTTCGATCAGGGCAAAGCACATCCATTATTATAGAAAAAATTATTAAACTTTAATTAATAGGGCTTAGGTCCGATTTATCCACTGCATGTATTCTTTAACACCTTCTTGAACTGTTTTAAAGGTGCCATCGAAACCGGTTGTGCGCAATTTAGTTAGATCAGCTTCTGTGAAACTTTGATACTTGTCTTTTAATTCATCAGGGAAGGGTATATAATTAATTTCACCCTTTCCATGATAATTGATAACCGAATTGGCAACTTCATTAAATGATTGACTATTTCCCGTACCAATATTGAAAATACCCGATACATCGGGGTGAGCCATCATCCAAAGATTTACTTTTACAACGTCACCTACAAATATGAAATCCCTACGCTGTTCACCATTGTCAAAGCCGCCACTACCTTCGAATAGTTTCGGATTTTCGCCCGCTATAATTTGGTTATTAAAATGAAAAGCCACACTGGCCATAGATCCCTTATGCTGCTCTTTGGGCCCATACACATTGAAATAGCGAAAGCCAACCACTTGGCTCTCAAAGGATGATTCGTGCTGCCGAATATATTGATCGAATAAATATTTGGAATAGCCATAAATATTGATGGGATTTTCATTTCCTGAGTTTTCTTTATAAACAGTACTGTCGCCATAAGTGGCAGCAGATGATGCGTAGAAAAATGGAATTTTTCTGTCTAAACAATAGCGGAGAAGGACCTTAGAATATTGATAATTATTCTTCATCATATATTGTCCATCTAACTCTAAAGTGTTAGAACAAGCGCCTTCGTGGTAGACGGCATCAATCTGACCAAAATCGTTTCCATCTTTGATGAGAGAAATAAAATCTTTTTTGTCATAATAATCAGAAATTTCCAAATCAGATATATTTCGGAATTTCTTTCCGTTTTTTAAATGATCAACAACAATAATATCATGATGCCCAGATTTGTTTAACCCTTCAATAATATTACTGCCAATCATTCCGGCACCGCCTGTTACTATTATACTCATTTCATGTTTCTCCGAATGAATATTAAACCTAAAACAAGACCATTAACAACGGTTCAGTTTTCCTAAGACCTAGAAAAAAAATATGTGCGCTGTGAAAAAATAAAAAAGCCTCTCAGAAGAAAAACAATATAGATATAGCAACATTTATTGACTAATAATTCCTTCTTTTATGATATCATGAATATGTATAACTCCTAAATATTTTTCGCTTTTTATTACAATAAGTTGAGTAATATTGTTTTGCTCCATCTCTTTAAGTGCGTTATAAGCTAAATCATCTGGTTTTGTAATTTTTGGGTCACGACTCATAATATCTTTAGCACATAAAGAAGAGATGTCTTTTTCATCCTCAAGCATTCTTCTTATATCTCCATCTGTTATGATTCCAGCTAATTTTTTATCATTAAGAACAGCTGTTACCCCTAACCTATTTTGAGAAATTTCAATAATAACCTCATTTATTGATGCGTTGGGATTAACTTTTGGAGTATAGTCAGAGATTAGATCCTGAACCTTTATATTGAGTCGTTTCCCAAGAATTCCTCCTGGATGAAATCGAGCAAAATCTTCTTCTGTAAAATCTTTACACGCTAATAAACTTACAGCAATAGCATCTCCCATTACCAGCTGAGCAGTAGTTGATGATGTTGGCGCTAAATTATTTGGGCATGCCTCTTTCTCCACACTTACGTCTAATATAAAATCAGACTTTATTGCTAAAAAGGAATTTGGATTTCCGGTTAATGCAATAATTTTATTCCCCATATTTTTAATAAAAGGGACAAGCGCTTTAACCTCGGGAGTATTTCCACTTTTCGAAATACAAATTATCACATCTCCTTCTTGAATATTACCTAAATCGCCATGTATTGCATCAGCAGCATGTAAGAAACCAGCTGGTTGTCCTGTAGAATTAAAAGTAGCCACCATCTTATTAGCAATATTAGCACTCTTACCTATTCCAGCAACTATCAATCGTCCTTTTGCGCGAAGAATTAAATTGATAGCATTTACAAAATCATCATTAATACTGCTCTCAAGTTTTGCTACTGCAGCTAATTCAATAGCAATTGTTTCTCGTGCAATTTTTTTTATGTCAGATAAGGATTTCATAAAATAGTATTTTTGTGTATAAAACCGAAAACAAAAGTATCACAATTTTCAGCTATATGACCAGATTTTCCAAGGCCGACAAATATAGTTTTTCCAGAAGTTTGTTTATTCAGTTTACAGGATTGGATGAATGAATTATTTAAAGATGATTTCAATTTCAATAATGATTGAATCTCCTTCTCCAGTACAATTTTCCCAGATTTAATATAATCCATTTGATATCCCTAATTTGTAATAGTAACTGTAGTAATGATATCCAAGTTTAAGGTATTGAGAAGTGATTTTGAAATATTCAATGATTTAAATACTTCACACCTTTTAGAAATATAGGGTTTTTTATTTTTCACATTCTACTCCTAAATTGCCTGCTCTTATAATATATCATGTTTAAACGGTACTTTAAAAACCCCATTATATCGCCCAAAGATATTCATTCATCCCATCCGGAGATGATGGATGTTTCATCTGTTTTTAATCCCGGCGGCATACAATTTGGTAATAAAATATTACTTCTACTTCGTGTTCAAAATCGAGGGAGAGATACCTTAATAGTGAGAGCCACCAGTGATGATGGTGTTCATTTTTCAATTGATGACCAACCTATAAAATTTTCTGGAATGGACAATTTGGAGGAAACCGTTTTTCATATTTATGATCCACGCATTACGAAAATAGAAAACATTTATTTTGTCATGGCTGCCATGGATGTAGTGGGGAAATGTCTATTAGGACTTTTTAAAACCGAAGATTTTTCTTCCTTAGAATTTTTAGGGATTAAAGGAGAAGAAGACAATAGAAATGGGGTACTTTTTCCTGAAAAGATTAATGGGAAATATGCTAGCTTTGATCGCCCAAATAAATCTCTGGTAGAAAGTGGTGTAACCACCGGCAATGCGATTTGGTATTCGGAGTCTGATGATCTGAAAAAATGGGATTCAAAAGAATTAGTCATGGAAGGTCGGTTGCATTATTGGGATGAAAATATTGGCGCGGGTCCTCCGCCCATAAAAACGCACAAAGGCTGGCTTATGGTTTATCATGGTATTGCTATGCATTATCAGCCGATCTATCAGGCTGGTGTTGTTTTACTGGATCTGGATAAACCATGGAAAGTCCTATCCCGTGGGCGATATAACGTTTTGGAACCTCGAGAAATGTGGGAGATGGTTGGTCAAGTACCAAATGTAGTTTTTCCTACAGGTCTTATTGTTGATTCATTTGATGAGAACGGAAATGCCAGTCTCGACAGTGAAGTAAAATTGTACTATGGTTCCGCTGATACACATATTGGACTAGCCATATCCACCATCCAGGAACTGATTGATGCGTGCTTTACTTAATCTAATTCTATTTATTTCGATTTTGGTTGCTCAACAATTCCCAACACCAAAAATTGAGTACAAACCCAAAACTTATTTGTGTTTCAAAACGGATGAATTGATTTTGATCGATGGAAAAATAGACGAAACCACATGGGAGTCCGCACCGTGGACAGATTCATTTATAGATATTGAAGGGAATTTAAAGCCTGCTCCCTTTTTTGAAACCAAGGTCAAAATGCTTTGGGATGACAATTATTTCTATTTTGGAGCTTTTCTGGAAGAGCCCCATATCTGGGCAACTTTAGAAGCTCGGGATGCTGTGATTTTTAGGGATAATGATTTTGAAATATTCTTAGATCCCGATGGTGACACACACAATTATTATGAGTTAGAAATCAATGCACTTGAAACAGAATGGGATTTGCTCCTATTAAAACCTTATCGTGATCAAGGAAAGGTCGCTGTGGATTCTTGGGACATTCCGGGTCTGGTTTCAGCAGTTGCTATTGATGGGAGCTTAAATAATTCCATTGATAGAGATAAAAGTTGGAGCGTAGAGATTGCGATCCCATGGAAATCGTTGGTTGGAAATTATCGTTCAAATAATCCGCCAAAAGAAGGAGAGCAATGGAAAGTAAACTTTTCTCGGGTCCAATGGGACGTGGAAATTATAGACAATCAATATGTGAAAACGGACTTGCCTGAATTTAATTGGGTTTGGTCACCACAGGGACTAATCAATATGCATTATCCCGAAATGTGGGGCCTAGTCCAATTTACAGAAAGAAAAAATATTGGTAAATCTGTTGAATTTAATTTTCCAGTTTTGGATCAAGTGAAATGGGCTCTTCGCCAAATTTATTATCGTGAACGATCTTACTTTGGATCTTATAATAGATTTACAGAATCCTTAAAAGAATTGGAATTAGTTGATCCACCTCGAGAAAATATACCGTGGCCACCGATTGTGGAATTAACACCATCAGGATGGGAAGCATATATAGAAAGTGGTGGTCAAAAGATATTCATCCGAAAAGATGGAAAAGTATGGGTTGAATGAATTTATCATTTATTGATTGGCTGATCGTTGCCATCGCCCTTGGTGGCATGATATACTCTGTAGGTATGACCAAGGGGCTGATGAAGAGCGTCACAGATTTTTTATCTGCCGGGCGTACCGCAGGTAGGTATGTGCTTTCTGTATCAAGTGGTGTTGCGGGACTTGGCGCAATATCGATCATAATGTTTTTAGAAATGGGTTACGTGGCGGGGTTCTCTTTGTCGTGGTGGGGTCTCAGTCAGGGGATTATCATTCTCGCTATCACAATGTCTGGATGGGTGGTATACCGTTTTCGATCAACGAGGTGTTTAACGCTAGCGCAATTTTTTGAGAAAAGGTACAGTAGAAATTTTCGTATTTTTGCTGGAATTGTTGCCTTTGTAGCGGGGATAATTAATTTTGGTATTTTTCCAGCAGTAGGAGCCCAGTTTTTTATAAACTACTGTGGTTTACCTGAATCATATATGGGCATCCCAATGTATCCGCTGGTCATGTTTATATTGTTGAGTATTGCTCTATATTTTGTATATACAGGTGGTCAGATAGCGGTTATTATCGCTGATTTTTTTCAGGGAGTATTTGTCACAATTGTTCTTTTCATGGTGACAACATATTTATTTTTTACGATTGGTTGGGAAGAAGTCTCTGAGTCTTTGGAGCAGACTCCTATCAAACTGGCCTACGAAGAGGTACAAAACCTTCAACAAGAATCATCATTTCAGATTTTGCCCCAAATAGAGAAGGATGCAAAAATTTCAGAGATTAATGAAAAACATAAGAACTCATCTAGAATCAACCCGTTCAAGACAAGCCAGGTTGAAGATTTTAATTTCTGGTATTTTTTAATCGGTATTATTGGTGTCATGTATGGTACCCTTGGTTGGCAAGGAGCTCAGGGTTATAATTCTTCGGCGAAGAGCGCGCATGAGGCGAAGATGGGTTCTGTGCTTGCGGGCTTTCGAGGACTTCCTCAGGGCCTTTTTATGTTCCTTGTACCGGTTCTTGTGTATGTCTTGATGAACCACCCAGATTATCAAGCCGTCGCTGACGCGGTGAATAGTTCTTTGGATAAAATATCGACAGATACATTGCGCACTCAGCTACGAGCTCCTTTTGTTCTTTCAGAGGTCTTACCTGTAGGTTTATTGGGTGCTTTTGCTGCGCTAATGCTTGCCGCATTTATCAGTACCCATGACACCTATTTACACTCTTGGGGGTCTATTTTTATTCAAGATGTTATTATGCCTTTTCGCGATAAACCTTTTGACAAAGAGACGCACCTTCGAGTTCTCCGATATTCAATTTTTGGTGTCGCTGTCTTTATATTTTTCTTTAGTCTTTTATTTAGTCAGAACCAAAAGATTGCACTCTATTTTGCCCTGACAGCTGCTATTTTTTCCGGTGGCTGTGGTGCAGTTATTATTGGTGGACTGTACTGGGAGCGTGGTACAACAGCTGCGGCTTGGACAGCGATGATTATTGGCGCATTCATTGGAGTCGGCGGAACTCTTGTCAAACAAGTATCGGTTGACTGGCTCTCTGACCTATCATCTTTTAGTACTATCAAAACAATTCTCTTATATCTACGAGATATAAACGGTCAGGAGTACTGGGGTATTGGTATGGCATCATCATCAATATCGTATATTTTAGTCTCGCTTATTGGGAGTCGTAATAGTATAGATATGGATATGCTTTTAAATCGTGGAAGGTATAGTATTAAAGGAGAGATGGCTGTTATAAATAAAGATCCAGAGCTCGGGTGGAAAATATTTGGTATGGGCGCAGAATTTACAAAATCAGATAAGCTAATCTACATTCTGAACTATGGCTGGACCGGTATGTGGACGCTAATTTTTATTATTGGAACGGTCTATAACCTGTCGAACCCGGTGAGTGACAGCTCTTGGATGAAGTATTGGGAGTACTATATATATCTTAATATGGTGGTCTCCATTATAATTATTATCTGGTTCACTTTGGGTGGTATTAGTGATCTCAAGCATATGATATCAAATCTGAAATCTGATTATCGTAATCATAAAGATGATGGATGGGTAACGGATAATTCGTAAATATTTATGAATCAAAAAGAAACACAGATTATTCTTACACGTATCGAGAAATGGTATGCTCGTGTCCAGGCCCAATTCATATCTGATACTAAAATATTGGATGCTGAATTTGGTTGGTCTAAAGATCCCACGCCATTTTCTGAAAGACTTAATTTAGACTACAAACCTATCAAAGAAGGTGAGCCTTGGGGACAAAAATGGGAAAGTGCCTGGTTCCATTTAACCGGTTCAATTCCTGAAGAATGGTCCAAAAAAAATGTTGTAGCCGAATTAGATTTTTCTGGAGAAGGATTGGTTTTTGACTCAAGCGGGAAAGCGCTCCAGGGAATTACCAATGGTTCCATTTGGGATCAAAATTTTGCACGTACCCTGGTACCATTAATAAATAATTGTAAAGGCAAGGAGCCCATTGACCTTTGGGTAGAAGCAGCCGCTAATTCTCTTTTTGGTGTTTTTACCGATGTCGATCCATCACAAGAAAATCCTAAGCGTCATGGCTGGTTTAATGCTAAAGTAGAGAAAATGCGGATCGGACTTTTTGATGAAGAGTTATGGCATCTCTATCTCGATGTGCGCATTTTACTTGGATTGGCAAAACGATTGGATGAAAAAACAGTCCGTCGCGTGCGGATTATACGGGCATTAAATAATGCAGTAAATGCTTTTGGAGATGACCAGAAAAAGACAATTGAAGCCAGAGAATGTTTGAAATCGGAATTAAGAAAATCTGCATCTGCTTCAGATCTAAATGTATCGGCTATAGGTCATGCTCATATTGATACAGGTTGGTTATGGCCGGTTCGAGAAACAGTACGAAAGTGTGCCCGGACCTTTGCCACTCAACTGGATCTGATTGAAAAATATCCTGATTATATTTTTGGTGCATCCCAGCCTCAGCATTATCAATTCATGAAGGATAATTATCCTGAGATTTATTCCCGAATAAAAGAAGCAGTGAAAAAAGGCCAGTGGGAATTGCAAGGAGGCATGTGGGTTGAAGCGGATTGCAATCTTATAAGCGGGGAATCCATGATACGACAGATTCTCCACGGAAAGAATTTTTTCAAAGAAGAATTCGGAATTGATGTGAATAATCTTTGGCTCCCAGATGTATTTGGATATTCAGCTGCATTACCCCAAATCCTGAAAAAATCCGGGATCAATTATTTTCTTACCCAGAAATTATCTTGGAGCCAGTTCAACGAATTTCCCCATCATACCTTTAATTGGCGCGGAATTGACGGGGCCGAAATTCTGACGCATTTTCCACCGGAGAATACTTACAATAGCGAACTCGATTCTGAATTTTTAGTTCCAGCCCAGACTCACTTTAAAGAAAAAGATTTTATTGATGAATTTATATCCCTTTTCGGTGTGGGAGATGGTGGTGGTGGTCCGAAACCG
>CAXCBH010000040.1:0-9461 GCA_963980675.1 uncultured bacterium
CAATGGCGCTCCGACACTACGGGGTCTCTTTTGACAGCGTAGAAATTGAACCTGGAAAATACCTGCGTTTTGATATCAATCCAGAGCTTGACGACTTTGGACGGTCTGAAATTCATATTCCGATTAATGAAAAAGGCCAAATGGTAGTCAACTGGGCCGGACCCTGGAAAGACAAAGAAACAGGAAAGTTTGATATGATGCACTATCCATATCGAATGCTAAAAGAATTCCAGGAAATTGAATACCTGAATTATGTCATGGCAGAATACAAGAAACTTGCCAACATCTCATTTGGAGGGAATATTAAGGCTGCCTTCAAGCCTGCTGTTGCATCTATCAAAGCAGGCAAGAAAGATATTATGGGGGTTGCAAAAAAACTCTTACCCATGAGCATGGCTGAGAAATGGATTAAACAAAATCCAAATGGAACCGCTGCAGAATTCAAAAAATTGCCACCGTCTTTTTTTAATGAAATAAAAAATAACAATGTAATCGCCGATGCATTTTTGGACTCAAACAAAACAAAAGATTTAAGTCTTGATAATCTAATCGCCAGTGGATCCGTCTCGTTTAAAACCGGCATGGCTGACTACGAGTTCACTTCCGTTAAACAGTTACAATTGGATCTGGAAGAGGCTATTAAAGGTTCAAGCAATGATGGCACTAAAAAAGCACTAAAAAAAGCGCGCGCTAACTTGGGTCTTCTTAAACGAAATTTCCTGATTATATCTAACCTTAATCGAAATAATATGATCGATGAACAGCGTCCCATGTATTTTCATTTTGATCCGAAAAATAAACGATTAGCTGTTGGTACGGATAAAAATAAACGGTCACTGGTGCCTTTTGAATTCACAGGAAAAAAACTTTACTATGGGCTTACTGCTGCCGGGACTTCAGACCTGAATCCCATGCCATTTGATTCACGGTATCCCATGGTGGGTCTTCATGCAAATGCGCTCAATACCATTCTGGATAACAGAATTATACATGAGATATCAAAGGGCTGGATTGCTGTTGTCATTTTAGGACTGGGGATTCTTCTTGCTTTTGGTGTGCCCGCACTCAGTCCTGCCATGGGTGGATTGGCTACAGTTGTGGTGGTAGCAGGCTATACTTGGTTGTCTCTTTGGCTCTTCTCAAATAAATTTATCTGGATCGATATGGTTGGACCCTTATCCACCATGGCATTAGGCTACCTGGGCATTACTGTCTACAACTATATCCAGGAAGAAAAGAATAAACAGTTCCTTAAAGAATCTTTCGGAACCTATGTATCTCCTGAACTAATTGACCAGATGTATGAAAGTGGCGAAGAACCATCTCTCGGAGGAGAAGAAGGGTATCACACTGCATTTTTCACTGATATTCAGAGTTTTTCAGCTTTTAGTGAACAATTAACTGCCAGCGAGCTTGTAGCCCTTTTGAATGAATTCTTAACAGATATGACAGATGTTCTTTTAGAAAATAAAGGAACTCTTGATAAATATATTGGGGATGCAATTGTCGCTTTTTATGGTGCACCTATTGAACTTTCTGACCATGAATATTGGTCCTGTATTAGTGCAATTAAAATGCAAGAAAGTTTGGAGCTTCTTCGTAAAAAGTGGCAAGAAGAAGGTGACAGATGGCCAGAGATTGTTCATCACATGCAAAACAGAATTGGAATAAGTTCGGGACAAATGGTTACGGGAAATATGGGTTCAGCATCCCGAATGAACTATACCATGATGGGCGATAATGTGAATACTGCTGCTCGGCTAGAATCTTCTGCTAAGCAATATGGAATTTATATTCAAATCGCTGATAGCACTTTTCAATCCGTGAAAGATCGAGTTGTTGTTCGGGACTTAGATTTGGTAAAAGTTATAGGTAAAAACGAGCCAGTGAAAGTGTGGGAACTTATTTCAGAAGTTGGACAAGAACCTGAGCAGTATAAAAAAATATTACCTGCTTATCATGAGGCGCTCGATCTCTATAAAAACCAGGAATGGACGCGGGCCATAGAAGCCTTTAAGGCTTCAGATGCACTGGAAGATATGTTCTCTGGACGAAAAACTAATCCCAGCAGAATTTATATTCCCCGTTGTGAACATTTCATGGCCAACCCGCCTGGAGATGACTGGGACGGTGTTTGGACATTGACTAGCAAATAAATATATCGGTTAATCTAATTTGAAAATAAATAGATTCTTGAAAACCCTTATACTTGGAATAAGTTTTTCCTTAGGGTTTACCCAAAACCCTTTTGAGTTAGATTCAACATTAACATCCGTGTTACCTCAATCTATTGCAAACTCAATTGAAATTGCTGATGTGGATAATGATGGTACGCAAGATATTATTTTAACTGGCTATGATTCAACACGGTTTGGTGTATTCTTAGATATTATTAACGGAAATTCAGATGGGACAATTTCCTTGGGTAGCCAATTAAGAATTATTACTTATACCGATACAATTGCAAAACAAATTGGCGGAATTGGTGGCATAGACCTCGCAGATGTTAATCAAGATGGGTTTATAGATGCATACCTTACTGGCTCTGCTCAATCAAATTTATATTACAATACAAATGGCGAGTTTTTAGAATCATCTGATCTGGAATCGATGGTTCTTTCATATAGTGATGGGAAATGGGGAGATGTTAATATGGATGGTGCTCCAGATCTTTTTATCATGGGAGCAGATAATTTCAATGATGTGATTATTAATGAATTATACATTAATAATGGCTCCAAATTAGATGAAGATAAAACAACCATCTTCCCCGCCCTATTTAACGGAAGCAGTGCATGGGGTGATTATGATAATGATGGCGATCCAGATTTAATTATTTGCGGACAAACAGCTGATAAAACTGCATCTGTTAGTCGTTTTTATCAAAATGATCCTATCGGTCGCTTAACAGAACTTACCACTGCTGATGAAGTGGGTGGACTCAAAGCGGGTGCATTTCTTTTTACCGATTTTGATTCAGATGGTGACAATGATATCATTATGACGGGTTGGAATAAAATTCTGGGAAAGTTAGTAACCTGGATTCTTCGGAATGATCCCTTAGGTACCTTTTCACTCATAGAAAACCAAATTGATTTTGGCGTCGCATACGGCAACATTGATGCAATAGATTATAACCTTGATGGACTCATAGATTTTGTTATCTCTGGCGTGGACTCTGTAACGGAACATGCTACAAAAGTTCATTCTTTATCTGCTCAAGTTTTTATGAATAATGGTAATGGAACATTTTCATCTATTTTAGAAATTCCAGGTGCAAGAACAGTAAAATTTATGGATGTGAATCATGATTCCATCCCCGACTTAATTGCCAACGGCACCACCGAAATTGGAAATGCCTCCTTTACATTTTCCCACGTTTATCTTAATACAATAGCCGGAACAAATCTAGCGCCATCAGCTCCTACATCTCTTACTGCATTTGCTATAAGTACTCGCGCCATTTTTACGTGGGGCGCTGGGTCTGATGATATTGATGACCCCGCAAGTTTATCCTACAATATTCGAATCGGAACAACTTCTGGTGGAAATGATCTTATGTCTGGATCTGTTCCATATAATAAAACGAGTGTGGGACAATTGTTAATTCGTGAATTTAATGAAATTCCACATGGCAACTATTATTGGTCAGTTCAAACCGTTGACGGTGCAGGTATAAAATCTGAATGGTCTTCGGAAGAAATGCTTTTTATTGCTCGCCTTGTATCTTCTACACAATCCTTTCCCGGTGTGTATTTTTCCACAGGAGGTTGGGCTGATTTCAATGAAGATGGTTTTTTAGATTTTGGATTAACAGGTGTCACCTTTTCTGGTGGGAGCATTACAACGCTTTTTGAAAATAGCGATGGACTTCTATCTCAAGATCTGAGTCAAGATATTGAAGCCGTATTTGGTGGCCATTTGTCTTGGGTAGATTATACCAATGATGGGCACCTTGACTTATCTTTATCCGGATTCCAAATTGTCAATTTTTTTCCTTATCGAGTTACAAAATTTTATACCTATGAAAATGGCATATATATGCCCGATATAGATTCTGAAATTTATACCGATGCAAATATGGATGGCATTCCAGACTATTGGGTTAATGGAGGTACAAATGGACATCACTGGGGTGACTATGATAATGACGGTGATTTAGATTTTGTACAAGGTGGTTTTGATAATTATAATATACGCCATCTCGATATTTTTTATAATGATAATGGTACGCTCAAATTGGATACAAATCAAACCAATATAACACCCATTTATCCTGCGATGGTTCAGTGGGTGGATTTAAACCGAGATGGATACTTAGACTTAGTCTCTATTGGAGCAGATGAAACTCAAACATTAGGGATGCGTGTATTTTTGAATAATTCAAATTTTATTTTGTCTGAAGGTATCACATGGAATTCAGAAATTTATGGCGTTACCGCCGGTGCAATTGCTTTTGCCGATCATAATGATGATGGTTATGAAGATTTTGCACTAACAGGGCTAAATAATAGTGGCGATCTTGTCAGTTATATTGTCACCAATGCTATTAACACATTTATCGTTTCCGATGGGCATACGCTGACCGGTGTTTTTTATGGTAGACCCACATGGGGCGATTATGACTCCGATGGTGATTTAGATCTTCTTGTATCTGGATTATCCAGCACCGCAGATGGTGGCAGTATTCCTTTTACGGGGCTTTATGCCCAAGATGATGGTTTGTTTACAATTGACGGGGACATCGATATTGATTCGGTTGGATATAGTTTTTCCCAATTTGGTGATTATGATGCGGATGGTGATTTAGATCTTTTCCTTGCAGGATTTAAAGCAAATCAAGATGTGGTTGCTCAGGTGTATGATAATCTTGAAAGTTTAGAAAATTCGAATAAACCACCTAATGCCCCTTATGGTTTAGACGATTCTGATATCAATAATGATAAGGTTACTTTAACATGGACTGCACCGGTAGATCCAGAAAATCCAAAGGGAGGTTCAACACCTGAGCTTAGTTTACGGTATCAAATCCAGATTGGTTTAGATGATGATTTAAATCAACACTCTATCAGCACTGGACATTATGGCATTGATGGAATTGGCACTATAAAAAAAATAAACGATGGAATCAATTGGGTATCGCCAAAAAAAGTTCTTCAAAATATCCCAGAGGGGAATTATGCCTGGCAAGTTCGTGCACTTGACCATGGTAATGCAGCATCAGATTGGTCCAGTACAGATTATTTTTATATTGATATTACAGCCCCAACTGTGGATACAATCCGAGCCAATTATGTTTCAGATGAACAGATTATTCTTATTGTAAAATTCAAGGAAGACTTTTTTCTTGACATCAATGTAGATCCAGAAATTCTTGTTACTCATCCTGATAATCCAGATTTGGATAGTGATGGAATGAATGATACACTTATTGTTGAAAAACAAAGTTTTAACGGAGATGAATGGACGGGGGTTTTAATTCTACCCGACACTTATTCTGGGAAGGCTATTCAAGTTCAAGTTTCTGGCGCACAGGATGATCGTAAAAATATCATGGAAACAGTTTCCATTTTCAAATCACCTGAAAGAATTATTTCATCTTTGGGTGGCATTGCCATTAGCGAAGATGGACAAACAACCATTTTACTACCGCAAAATGCGGTTAAAAGTGATGTTAGTTTAACGATTGCGGGACAAGGGGTGAGTCCCAGTTTAACTGATTCTACTTTTTTAATAACGGATTTATATGACATTTCGCCAT
Source organism: uncultured bacterium (assembly GCA_963980675.1). Lineage (GTDB taxonomy): Bacteria > Fidelibacterota > Marinisomatia > Marinisomatales > UBA1611. Next base: position 5,762 of record CAXCBH010000040.1, read on the forward strand.
TTGATCTTTCATTGAATAAACCGGGTATTCTTCGTATAGCCTATAAAGATTCTTCAATTATAGATTCTGGTGCAACGCCATTTATTGCTCGTGTATTATCTAATGAGATTATTGAATTGGGTGGCTCACGAATAACCATTAATAACAATCCACACTTGCAAGTTCAGATCGATAGCATGGGGACTTTCGGTGTATTTACAACGCGTGATACCCTAATCGGCGATTCTTTAAATGTAGAAAGTATTGTTTGCCAACCCCGAATTTTTTCACCTAGAGGGTCCATTTTTGAATTTACACAAACAAGTATAATTTATGATTTAGAAATACCTAGCGATGTTACGGCCAGAATTTTCAATCTATCCGGTAGATTAAAAAGGACCATAAAACCTGAAACTTCAGAAGAATCTGGTCATCAAGTTTTAAACTGGGATGGAAAGGATTCAAATGGGAATGTGGTTCCAAGTGGTCTATATATTGTTACTCTTGAAAAAAGTGATATAATACTCCGAACAACTGTGGGTGTGCTGAATCGATGAAACGGATTCTTTTAACCTTAGTAATTATTTCGGCCTTGTTTGGACAACAGTATGACCAGTTATTTGTTGGTACTCGCCCATTAAGTATGGGCGGTGCCTTTATCGCTGTAGCTGATGATGCCAATACAATTACCTGGAATCCAGCAGGGCTACCGGGACTACGCCGAACAGAGTTCACCACAACCTATGCTGATCTTTATGCTATGGGCATTACCCAGTCATATATGGGATTTGTGAGGCCGTTCTCCGATCGTGTAGCCCTTGGTTTTGACTGGTCCAGTGTTGGGTTTGATGATAAAGAATTGCTTTACGCCGAGAATAAACTCAACTTTGCTGTAGGGATACAACCCCATCGAATGTTCTCCTTCGGATTCACTTTAAAATATCTCATGCGTGATATGCAGTTGGACGGAACATCCTATGGAAAAAGTTCCGGTCTGGGCTATGATGCAGGGTTATTGATTCAACCATTAAAAAATTTAAAGCTGGGACTTGGGCTGTATGACCTAGGCGGGACATCTGTATCTTATAAAGATAAAACGTCGGAAATCATTCTTGGCCAGGCATTAAAACTGGGGATCAGTTATATGCCTATCAATGGCTTAACGATGGCAGCGGATTTTGGAGATCGGTATCATTTTGGTGCTGAATACATTTTAGCCAGTCGTATCAGTTTCCGTGCTGGAATGCAGCAGGATTACAGCGGCGATGAAAAAATCTTAGTTCCATCAGCAGGCTTATCCATCAAGTTTAAAAGTTTCATAATGGAATATGGTTATGAGAGCCATCCATACCTGGAGACCACACACCGTATTTCACTTGCTCTCCAATTCAGTCCTGCGGTTGTGAGTATTACATCAACTGTAATATCTCATAATCCTGTTTTTCGCTCACTGCACCGGTATTATGAATCTGAACCCTTCTTGAAAGTAGGGATAAAAAATATATCCGATGCAGATCTTCCTGTTGACGTGTCACTTTTTGTGCCCACTATGATGGATAATCCCCATTCTCAATCTGTAACATTGCCACCCAAATCTGAAGAAGAATATGATATTGGTGTGTCTTTTTCTAGTGATGTGCTCACATCTAAAAAAGCCACCTTTGATAATTTAGTCCAGCCGGAAATCAAGGTAACCTACAAACAGGGTGGTGAAGAAAAACTCGCCCAAAAGAAAATGGAGTCATCCTACGTTCTGGGTAAAGGAAAACTGACCTGGAGTAACCCGGATATGATCGCCTGCTATGTAACCCCTGCTGATGCAGTCGTGGACAAATTTGCACGAAATTTTATCCAATATTACACGCCGGTCTTGAATGAGTATTTTGGCCGTAGCAATTTGGGTCGAGGAATTATTTTATACGATGCTTTGGGAACGCATGGATTGGTATATAACATCGATCTTGAAACACCATTTCTTGATATTGCAGATGATAAATCTGCATTTGATACGGTAAAATATCCCGGAGATATGCTTCGGGATAAAATTGGAGATTGCGACGATCTCACAGCATTATACGGCTCTCTTATGGGCAATCTTGGGATTGAGACCATGTTCTTGGATGTTTTTAAACCGGGTGCTGGGCATATTTTCCTGATGTTTGATAGTGGCGTGAAACCGGATGAAGTTGGAAAATATTTTCTCGATGAAACAGAGGTCGTGGTTCTGAATGATAAAGTTTGGATCCCTATTGAAGCAACGCTTGTTGGAAAATCTTTTTTCAGTGCCTGGAAACAGGGTGCCTTAAAGTATAATGAAATGAAAGCCGAGAATTTTGTGAATGAGATATCTGTAAAGGAAGCATCAGCAAAATACCTTGCGGGATCCCATATTACACAGGATATGCCTTTGCCGGAAATTGATGGCATTAATGATTTATTGAAAGAAGACATTAAACAATATGGTGTGTGGCTGGAGCAAATTGTTTATAACGCCGTAGGGAATAAATTGGATGCAGCGGAAGATTATTATGATGCTGGCGTTAAATACATGGAGTTTGGGCGAAATAAGGAAGCCATCAATATGCTAGAAACGGCTATTAATATGAAACCCCTTTTCCCCGATGCTATTAATACCTTGGGTGTTTGTTACACCAAAAAAGAAGAATATGAAAAAGCGATAGAGTTTTATGAAAAAGCACTTGGGCAATCCGGTGACCACGCAGGTTATATACTGAATATTGCTATCTCCCATTTTATGATGGGTAACAAAGGGATGGCCAAGCAAAAATATGATGAAGTGGTTTTGATTGATCCTGTTTTTGCAGGAAAACTAGATAAAGTCTTTGGGGCAGCAAAAGCATCCCTGACTGGTAGTATTTCTATGAAGCCAAAACTGGAAATTTCTGATAACCTTGAACTAGAATTGGCATCTGGCTCTTCTAAAGGTCTGATGCCTATTACAAAAGCGCCAAAAAATGTTAAGCCCACAGACATCCCCCAAGTTTCTCATAAGAAACGACGAGCACGAAGTGATAATACTGTTGGAATCACCTTTGCTCGACTTGGAAACTATTCAATGGCTATTGATTTTTTTAGAAAGTCAGTGGAGTATGATCCAGATGAAATTGACTATAAAATCAACCTAGCTGTTGCCCTTTATAGAATGTATAAATATGATGAAGCTCTACGCTATTATGAAGAGGTAAAAAAGAAAAAACCTGAATTAGTAACCCAATTAGATTTTATTGAAAGTATGGGCGAAATCACACCCATTTTCAATAAATTTGATTAAATTCAAACACTATTTAGGAAATAATAATGAAGAATATTAAATACATACTACCTATTTTTGCTTTTGGACTTGTCTTTGCCCAAGATGATGACGATATGGATGCCATGTGGGATAATACAGTCTGGAATGAGATCGAAGATATAGCCGATGAAGAGATACAGGAAGTTGATAATATAACTGCTGTGGCTGGTGTCCGTGGTGCTGAAGCAGAAGATGAAGCATTGCATCACCTCTATTACCGGCAATCCATGAAGGGGCCCAGTGAAATGGCGCTCAATAAAGCATTAGGAAAACTCCTGAATACGCTTTCAGCGCTGCAGGAAAAGGATCCTAATCATAAAAAGATTCCGGAAGTGACCCATTACGTAATCCAGATCTATAAAAAGCTGGGTGATAATGACAAGGCCAAAATTAAGCAGGACGAACTAT
>CAXCBH010000041.1:0-9416 GCA_963980675.1 uncultured bacterium
GAGATTGATCCTAAAACTGCTGCAGAACTGGCTACAGAATACGACATCAAAATTTATACCATTGGTGCTGGAACGAATCAATCCTACACAAGAATTCCTGGACGCGGGCTTATTCGAAATGAAATAGATGAAGAAACATTACAGCATATAGCCGATATGACAGGGGGAAAATTCTTTCGAGCCACGGATGTGAAAGCTTTAGCATCCATTTATGAAGAGATTGATCTTTTGGAGCGTTCTGAGATCGAAGTAAAAGAATTCATACAATACAAAGAATTGTATGGCTGGTTTCTGATTCCTGCATTTTTCATGGGGTTGGGAATGGAAACTATACGACGATCTATTTTTGTGAGCAGGACCTGATGGCATTCCGTTTTAGTTGGGTATTAGCCTTTTTGGTAATTCAGGTTATTTTCTGGATTATTTGGCAATTGAGGGATCGCAGGCGTGTCTCGATATTTCCAAATGCATCTGAGAAGGTGAGAACCGTTTCTAGATTGAACCTTGATAAAGGCAGAATACAATGGCGAAATCGTTTAATCCTGATTGGACTAGCTTTGTTGGCTCTGGCAGCGTCAGGTCCACAGATAGGGATGCGTGTCAGGCCGATTGAAAGAAAAGGTGTGGATCTGGTCATTGCTCTGGACACATCCACTAGTATGGATGCAGAAGATGTAACCCCATCTCGCCTTGCAAAGGCTAAATTTGAATTGGGAAGACTCATTCGAAAATTGAAAGGAGATCGTGTCGCCATCATTGTATTTGCAGGATCCAGTCATTTGTATTTACCACTCACTACAGATTATGAGGCTGCTCTACTTTTTCTGAACGAAATTGATACAGATATGATTCCAACCCAGGGAACAGCCTTGAGTTCCGCCATGAATACGGCGATGAATGCATTCACGGAAGAAACCGATAAATTTAAAGTAATGCTCATGGTGACAGATGGGGAAGATCATGAAGGACAAGCAGTGGAATTGGCAACGCAAGCGGCTAAATCCGGACTGATGATCAATACAGTTGGTGTTGGGTCTGAAATGGGAAGTCTGATTCCTTTGAAAGGAAAAGACAGAAATACAAACGAATATAAACGAGATCGAGATGGAAAACTCATCACATCCACTTTGAATGAACGAATCTTAATAGATATAGCTTCTGCGGGAAATGGGTCTTTTTTCTGGTTTGATAATAATCGAGATACCCACGAAGATATAGCTTTGGCGATTGAAAACATGGAAAAGAAAACTATCTCTACCCACGAATTTTCCGAATATGAAGATAGATATCAGTCTTTCGCATTGCTGGCTTTCGGTTTTTTGGTTTGGGGATTTGTTATGCCCACCCGACCGAGAGGAAAGTCATGATTAGGTTATTAACATTCCTTTTTTATCTGACTGTCTTATTTGGCCAGGACAAAGGGAAAAAAGCCTACGAAGAAGGTCATTATGATGAAGCTCGTGTTTATTACGAACATGTTTTGAAAAACAGAAAAAAGGATGACGGGGCTCAATTTGGATTAGGTGTAACTGCCTATCAGCAAAAGGATTTGGAGACAGCAGCTCGTGCATTAAATAATGCTATGAATTCCGATGATAAATCTTTGGCATCCAAAGCCATGTATAATTTAGGGAATATGTTTCGAGATCAACAAAAAATGGAAGAAAGTCTTGCCTTATATCGAAAAGCAATTGAATTGGATCCAACAGATGAAGATGCAAAAGTGAATTATGAACTTCTGAAACAAGTTTTACAGCAACAGGAACAACAGCAGCAGCAAGATAAACAAAACCAGGAACAGGATCAGGAAAAACAGGATCAACAGAAGCAAGATCAGGATTCAGAAGGGCAGGATGAACAAAATAAAAACCAGGATAACCAGGAAAAAGGAGAGGATCAACAGAAACAACAGGAGGATCAACAACAATCTCAATCAGAAAAGGAAGAAGAGAAAAAAGAGCAACAACAATCCCAAGCAAAAAAAGACGAGACGCAAGACCAAAAAACTGATAAACAGATGCAGGCTGAAGCTATACTGAATGCCTTGAAAGATCAGGAAAAGATCAACCAGAAACGACAAATCGCAAAATCCAAATCCCGAAAGTTGGAAAAGGATTGGTAATGAGAATACTTTTAATGATTCTGGCCTTGTCTTTTACATATGGTCAAACGATACAGATCTCTGTTGACCGAAACCAGTTGACAGAAGATGACTTGGTCACGTTATCCCTAGAAGTGACAGGGAGCAAAGATTTTCCACAAGTAGATATGAATCAGGTAAGTAAAGATTTTGAAATCGCCAGTGGTCCCGGGCAACAGACCAATATTCAATGGATTAATGGTAAAATGACTAGCACCAAAACCCTCACATGGACCCTTTCGCCAAAACGGGGTGGAATGTTGGTTATTCCTGCTCTTTCAGGAACAGTTGATGGAAGATCTTTTCGTGGAAAGCCTATTCAGATCCAGGTAAAGAAGACTACGGATTCTTCGGACAATTCTGTCTTCATTGTAGCAGAGATTGATAAAGAAAAGGCTTATCTTGGAGAGCAAATAACGTTAACCTATAAATTGTATAAAAATGTCAATATTTCCATTGAACCATTTGAAATGCCAGATTTTCCCGGATTTTGGGTAGAAGATTTATACACACCAAAACGAGTTCAATATCGGAATGTGACAATTCAGGGAGTGAAATACCAAGTGGCAAATCTTGGGCAAAAAGCATTGTTTCCAATCCCATCTGAAAAACATGTTATTCCACAATTAAAAGTAAAAGTTCTAATTGAATCAAAGAAAAAGAAACGTCGTCGTGACCCATTTTTCGATCCATTTTTTGATTCATTTTTTACAGAAACAAAAACGAAGGTATTGAGATCAAAAGAAAAGAAAATCTTTGTCCAGTCCTATCCTGAACCACGACCTTTTGATTTCACAGGTGCTGTTGGTTCCTATAAAATATCCTCGCATACAGACCGGGATACTGCGAAAGTTAATGAAGGATTTACTTTTTCAATTTCGATGAAAGGGACTGGAAACTTAGGTCTATTTTCCATTCCGGAGATAAAATTTCCCGCAGAACTTGAGGCATTCCCACCCACAGATAAATTTGAGAAAGACACTTTTCGGGATGATCTTACAGGTACTCAATCATGGGAATATATTTTAATTCCAAGATCTGCCGGGAATCTAACCATCCCACGAGTCCAAATGTCCTATTTCGATCCGAAAGGTGGGAATTGGCAACGTACCCAAACTGATCCAATTGAGATTCCAATTCTACCCAGCGATGCAGCACGACCCAATGTGTCCGGGCTTACCAAACGGGAAGTGGAATTAATCGGACAGGATATACGGTTTATTCATACAGGACCAGTGGACTTCAGTTCATCAACCAAAGGGAGGTCAAATACAGCAATTTTCATTTATCTATGTTCCATCCTGATATTTGTTTCACCCACCTTTATTTCGAAATTCACAGGTTATCGTTTATCAACGGCAGAAGGTAGACAAATTCGCGGTGCACTTAGAACTGGGTTGAAAGAAATGAAAAAAGGGAATGGTGATCCATTTGAAATGGCCAGTAGAGCCTTTTACATTTGCCTTGAGAGTAAACTTATTTTGTCCACACACAACCTGGATCCTGCCAGTGTTGAAAATTATCTCGGAGACCAAATTCCCAACGAATCACTGAGAAATATTTTAGACTTATTAAAAGCGTGTGATGCTGGAAAATATGCTCCCGGCGGAATGGAGAAAGAAGCTACCATTTTAAGGGACATGGCAGCTGTGATGAAACAAATTGATCGGAACTTGGCATGAGACTCATTTTATTTATCTTGATGTTTTTGTCCATTGGATTTTCGGATATCCCCAACGATTTATTAATGCAGGGGAACGATGCCATGATTTATGAAAAATATGAGGATGCAATCCAAACCTATGAATCCATTTTGGAATTGGGGCATGAACATGCTGATTTATACTATAATTTGGGAAATGCATATTATCGACTTCATTACATTGGGCAAGCTATCTGGTCCTATTCGAATGGATTAAAAATTTCACCAAGGGATACGGATTCTCATCATAATCTTTCCGTAGCAAAAGCGCGGCGAATTGATCGCATTGACATGCCGGAACCGTTTTTCCTATTACAAATATATCGGGATATCAAATCAAATTTAACCTTACAGGAATGGATCGTGTTTGGAAGTTTAGTATTGCTATTTCAGGCATTGTGGGTATTCGGGCTTCAGTTTGGGTGGATACGAGGGAGTATGAGCCAATCTATTTTAACAGGACTCATTGTGGTGACGTTGGGTATCCACGTAGTTGCTGCGGATAAATATTTTCAAGATAATCGTACAAATACCGGTGTTGTGATTGCTAACGGTGTAGATGCATATTCGGGTCCGTTTTATGGTGAAAACACGTTACTATTCCGGATTAATGAAGGTAGCTTTGCAGATATCCATCAAACCCAGAAGGATTGGGTGGAAATTATTCTCATTGATGGGAAAAAAGGGTGGATTCCAACTGAATCAATTCGGGTATTAAAATGAAGCTATTCCTTTTTCTATTACTCTTCACAGGATGTCTATCAGCGCAGGATTCATTATTTTGGTTTAATATGAATTCTGTTCGAGACCCGGTACCTAAAACACCAAAAATTCTGGATAAGATATTTGGAACATCACAATTTGGTTTGTTGGATTCATTGAAAAATATACGCATTACAACCCAAGAAGGATACCGATTGCAGATTTTTGAATCTTCTTCAGTAGAAGAAACAAACCGGAATCAACGAAAATTTGAGAGAAGTTTAAAAGATTCAGTTTACATGGTTTTTGAAGCACCGCTTTATAAACTCAGGTTAGGGAATTTTGTAACAAAAAAAGAAGCGGAAAAACAAAAGGCAAATCTGAATAAAAAAGGATATAAGAATATTTGGATTGTTCGTAGCAGGATTGAGCAAAGCAGCAAAAATTTAGAATAAATTATAATTTAATTTTTATTTAAAATAACTGTTCTTACCGAATACCTGTATGTGAAATAATTAAAATACTTGAAATTGCTGGTAATGATTATGCTACTTCCATTGAATATCAATATGATGATACAAAAGATGATTACAAGGTAACTGTGGCTTAATACTGCTAACAAGTCACTCAAGCGGGATTAAAAACATTTGGCTGGGGTTTTCATTTTAGCCAACTATTACTCGCCATTTAACGTGGCGTTATATGGAAAATACGATGAAATCTTTGTCAATTATTGCCGAAATGATACCTAAAAATAATCCTAGATTCTTTATTAGGAGAATAACATCTTTGTTGATCACATTTTATATGAGCTATCTTTTTTTCCATTTCGTTGTTCTTAATGAGTTCACAATTAATAACACGCTAGTGATAGTCGTTAATATATGGGCTGGACACATCTTCCTCAATATTTCTACTCTAGGCGTAATGAAAAATAGGACTTTTGGTGATTTACTTGTTAAAGTCGAATATCAAGGCTTTAGACGCAATATAGATCAAATATACCAGATTGCGATGCGTTCAATTATTACAGCAACACTGTTTTATATTGTTGCATTTTGTAATTACCTAGCTGGATTTTCACTTTATGCAATGATAACTAGTTTAATATTAGCAATAGTACTTAACTGCCATAACATCACAATCAATCATACCAAGTTATCAGTTATTAATTGGGTTACAGGAACCCTTGCCCTAAAAAGTCAAAAAAATGGTTTTGGTCACGTACTCTCAAAGTTTTCCAGGAAAGCCAATTAAGATAGAACATTCAACAGCAGGCTGAAATTTGCTTCGCTTCACCTTTTAGCCTGCTACTACTTAGCTCCCTTATTGGGGCGTTTGGCAATCACTCACATAGGAATAATTTATGATAGATTTTAAAAATTCGCCTTTTATCTCCTTTGGAGCCATTTGCCAAGTTCTGTAATTTTCAAGTCTAAAACTTAGGATAATCATGGCAGGACATAGTAAGTGGGCCAACATCAAACACCGAAAAGGTGCTCAAGACGCCAAGCGCGGAAAAATATTCACTAAGATCATTAAAGAAATCACTGTGGCAGCTCGATTGGGAGGCGGTGATGTTGATGCAAATCCACGGTTGCGAAAAGCAGTCTCAAACGGAAAATCCAATAATCTTCCTATAGATAATATAACACGTGCCATAAAAAAAGGGACAGGTGAACTGGAAGGTGTTTCATATGAAGAAGTGACTTACGAAGGATATGGTCCCGGTGGTGTGGCCATCATGATGGATATTATTACGGATAATAAGAACCGAACTGTGGCAGAAATCCGACACTTACTTTCAAAATATGGAGGGAATTTGGGTGAGAATGGGAGTGTCGCATGGGTTTTTGATAAAAAAGGCCAAATTATTATCAATAGTAATTCCGGGAACGAGAATGTGATTTTAGAAGCAGCTCTCGAAGCAGGTGCTGATGATTTTGAAACTGATGATGATTATTTTACAATTACAACGGATCCAGTTTATCTTATGGATGTGAGAGACGCCTTAGAAAATTCTGGATACGAGATCAGATCAGCGGAGGTAGAAATGGTGCCGAAAACACTGCAAAAATTAGAAGGGAAAGAAGCTCAGTCTGCTCTTAAACTCATGGATGCTTTAGAAGATAATGACGACATCAGTAAACTCTTTTCCAATTTTGATGTAGATGAAGAAACGCTTCTCCAGGATTGATTCATGCGTGTTTTAGGTGTGGATCCGGGGTTGGGTATTACAGGATTTAGTATTATGGATACAAAACGGAATCAAACACATCTTTCCGCCTATGGCACAGTAAAGCCCAAGCCCAAAGATAGTTTACCAAAAAGATTAAATTATTTATTTGAAGAAATGAACAAAATACTGGATCAATTTTCTCCTGATGTGATGGCCATAGAAGATGCATTTTACAGCAAGAATGTTAAATCAGCTATGACCCTAGGACAGGCCCGCGGTTCTTTGATTTTAGCTGCTGCTCAGGCGGATATTCCCGTCCATGAATTTGCACCCAGAAAAGTAAAAATGTCAGTCTGTGGTAATGGTGCAGCATCTAAGGAACAAGTATCCTACATGGTCACCCAAATTTTAAAATTAAAAGAACCTCCAAAACCGCTGGATGTGTCAGATGCCATGGCAGTGGGACTTTGTTTTATCAACCAGGCTAAATTCGTATGATTGATCAGTTAAAAGGAATTGTAGAACATAAAACACTCACCTATGCAGTGCTATTTGTGAACGGTGTGGGCTATAAATTAACTATGTCCATCAACGGCTTGGAATCACTTCCATCAAAAGGAAAAGAAGCACATATATTGACATATCTTCATGTTAGGGAAGATATATTAAATTTATTTGGTTTTGCAAATGAAAAAGAACGCAATGTATTTCACTTATTGATTTCAATCAGTGGAATCGGGCCCAAACTGGCATTAACGATATTGTCCGGTATTGAACCATCCAGATTGAAAGATCGTGTTATTGCAGGTGATGTAGTTGCATTGACATCTGTGCCTGGTGTTGGAGCCAAAACGGCCAAACGAATCATTGTAGAACTGAAAGAAAAATTCATGAAAACGAGTGATGATTCACTGGGCTTTGAAGAGGGAGGAGAATCTGTATCCCAATTATTTAGAGATGTGGTGAATGCTCTCATTTCATTAGGGTATAAACCCAACCATGCGAAAAAAGCATGCACAGATTTGGAGAAAAATGGCGAATTATCCGGGGAACTGGAATCGGTCATTAAAAAAGCACTTAAACAACTCATGTCTTAAGCAATTTCCACAAAAGTAACAGACACGAAGAATACTTTTAAATAAATTTTGGATTGAAAGATAATTATGAAGGAGAAAAATACACCTTTATTTGATCGACACATCGAACTGGGTGGAAATATCGTTAGTTTTGGTGGCTATTTGCTTCCAACACATTATTCAGGCATTAACCTGGAGCATTTGGCTGTTCGATCAAAGGCGGGATTATTTGATGTGAGCCATATGGGAGAATTCATCATTTCTGGCTCTGATGCTGAATCATTCCTGCAAAAAGTAACTGTGAATGATGTGGCTTCTCTTTCAGTTGGACAAGCGCAATATTCTGCGATGTGTAATGCAAGTGGTGGGATTATTGATGACATTCTAGTTTATAAAAAGAAAAATGAATTTATGCTGGTAGTTAATGCTGCTAATAATGAAAAAGATCTAGATTGGCTGAACTCGCATGCTCATGGAGATATAAGAATTGAAAATATGAGCGATGACATTGGTCTCGTTGCAATACAAGGTCCTAGATCTCGAAATATTCTTCAAACATTGACAGATTCCAACTTAACCAATATCCAATTTTATCATTTTGTAGAAGGTCGTTTGAATGGAAAGAAAGCCATTATTTCTCGGACCGGATATACTGGTGAACTTGGGTTTGAAATATATGCAAATTCGGATAATATCGGTGAAATTTGGGATGCTATCATGAAAGCAGGGCAAGATAAAGGATTGGAACCTGCTGGATTGGGTTGTCGAGACACACTTAGAATGGAAATGAAGCTTGCATTGTATGGAAATGATATTAATGAAACAACGAATCCCATTGAAGCAGGATTGGGGAGAATCACCAGATTAGGCAAAACTGACTTCATGGGTAAAAATGCACTACTGGAAGAAAAAGCAAATGTAACACGACGATTGGTCTGCCTGGAAATGACTGAACGTGCTATACCACGTCAAGGCTGCACCGTCTTTATAAATGATGCAATTGTGGGAACAATTACTAGTGGAACCATGAGTCCATCACTTGAAACTGGGATTGGTATCGGGTATGTAAATATGCCATTCGATAAATCCGGGACAGAATTGCTTGTTGATATTCGTGGTAGAATGAAATCAGCAGTTGTGGTTAAACCGCCATTTTATAAGAATGGATCTTTGATGGATTAAAGTACCACGACTATCATTGATCGTGGATTCATAAATTTAGGTCACCTAATCGTAATGGTAAAACAGTTAACCCTCACTATCATCGGTCCCACAGCCAGTGGAAAAACATCATTAACCATTGAGTTGGCAAAGCGTACCAACGGTGAGATCATAGGCTTGGACTCCCGGCAGATCTACGAAGGAATGCCCATTGGTACCGCACAACCAACAGATGATGAGATGGATGGAATTCCCCATCATTTATTTGGATTTAGGAATCCAACTAAACCCATCTCTTCTGGTGAATATGCTAAAATAGTGAAAGAGAAGGTTGTTGAGATTCGTGGTTTTGGTAAAACTCCTATTATTTGTGGCGGTGCCGGGCTTTACTACCGAGCATTGAAAACAGGAATCTTTGAAGGGAGTGTTTCGGATTTACCAACCCGTAATCGTTTA
>CAXCBH010000042.1:0-9388 GCA_963980675.1 uncultured bacterium
ACAACTCCCGCCTATACCCAGCAAAATTAAAGCACTTATGATGTCCACAGCCATCCCCGGAAGTGGTCAAATTTGGGTCGAAAGAAAATATCCAGGATATGGTTTTATGGGAACAGAAGCCACCTTAGGTATGGCTGCTTTTATCGCCTACTATCAATATGACAAGGCCTGGGGAGGATTTCAGGATACATACAACTCTTATCAAAATGACACAGATCCACATAATTTACTGGAACTTCGTCCCCAGATAATACAATATGCAGCCGATACACGAAAATTTAATGCATTCATGAAAAATATTCGTAGCGTAGGACTCTCAATCTGGGTGGTGAATATGGTTCATGCTTATTTGGTGGCACCCAGTGATGATTTTTTTGACGGGGAATATTTTTTCGATCTAGAGTACAAACCCGATGTTAACCAGGTTCAATTCAATATTAATTTTTAAAATCATTAGATTTTATGTACGGTATCTGATTTGCGGGTCTTTTGTGTTTTTTTCCTGCGAAGAAGCAGATTATAATTTAGATAATCCAAATGATCCGGAAAATATGGATCTGGAACCACCGGCACTTTTTTTCCATCCTCAAGAAATCCAAACTAATCTGGATTCTTCCTTTTCAGTCCAACTCTATGGTTTAAAACTTAAACCGGCTGCTGCTGCCCATTTAGATATCAGGTATGATTGGGGTAGTGTCCAGATTGATTCCGTAGTAGCGGATACATTTTTTCAGAGTGAGAATGATCCTGTTCAAATTGTGATTGATGAAGAAGGCACTCTTGATATATATATATATTTATTACCGGATACAGAATTGGATCAGAATAGTGGAGGGACATGGTCTCTTGCAACGATTTATATGCATCCCGTTTCCACTGGTGAGTCAGAACTGCTGTATGGTGAAAATACCCGGCTTCGGGATGCCAATAATGATTCAGTTGTAGTAAAGAGCTTTGGCTCCGGGTATATCAATGTGGAATAAATCTATATTGTTTTTATTAACTATTTCAGGTTTGATAGCTCAGGATGAAAGAAGTTTTAATTTTCAGACAAATGGCGCAAATGAGGACTTTGTAACTATACCACATAATGCAGAAGACCCGCAGATCCGTCCTACAGCAGGTATGACTCTGGAAGCTTGGGTCAAGCCAACGGAAGATCCAGCATCCTACGACATGAATGGTATTGTATCTTATTTCACACTTGCAGGTCCAACAGTTGAATCAGGATTTGCATTTATGTATAAAGAAGGAAAATGGCGCTTTGTTGTCATTACCGCAGATGACGAAGATGTATTTCCCCAACTCGCGAACTGGCCAGGGACTGAGATTCCATATGATGGCAATACATGGACCCATATTGCCGGAACCTATGACGGCGCTACGGCAAGGATATTTAAAAATGGCGTGGAACAGGATAGTTATAGTGCTGCAAACGTAGGCGGATCAATAGTTTGGGAAGACATAGCCACTGATTTATATATTGGTAAATATTTAGATGGTAATACTTCCTTTAAAGGCTCTATCGATGAAGTTCGACTATGGGAAATAGCAAGATTGGAAAATGAAATACAAGCTTCAATGAATAGCACCGTTGATGTAAACGAATCAGGTCTAACTGGGTACTGGAAATTTAATGAAAATACATCACCAACGATTGTTGACTATGCGGAAGGTACACCTGCGCCTGGGCAAAATCCGGGTTTCTTGACCAATAATGGTAATGGCACATGGGATGATGATATATTTGCTGAAAGTGGGGGTGATTGTTTTGATATGGAAATAACAGAAGCGGACTTTCCATTTAGTCATTTGGCAGATTTAACGACAGAAGATGATGATTGGGATCAAAGTACTTTCCCATTCCCAGGAGGTGGAGAACATAGTAATGGCGCCAATGGTGCTGATTATACCTATAAACTTACCCTATCTCAACCGGCGACAATTTATGTAACTACCTGTGATGCATTGACTAATGTAGATATCCAGATTGGAATTTATACAGATGATTGCAGCGAAGCTTCTTGGATCTTTTTCCAGGATGATTCTAATTCACCCATTTACTATCCAGACGGCACGACTGATCAATATAATTTTGAATGTATCTCAGGATTTGAATCAGCACCACAATATGCCAATATGCTCCCACGGATAGTATGGGATGCAGGAACATATTATATTGTCGTGGATGATCGTGCGGGAACTCCGGGGACAGGGAGTGTTAAGACATGGATGGGCTATTCTCTTTTAGTGGATTCTACTGAAGTTGCTGGTGATTTCTCTGAAGTGGATTATTTTTTTAGTGAAGGAGTCTATGGTGGAGAATATGCGGATGTGTATAATGGTAATGGTATTGGGTTAGAAACCAGTGACTATAATTTAGATGTCAACCCAAACGGAGGCGATGCAAATCAAGTCAATTTGGCATCTTTAGAATCATCGAGCGGCGGTACTCTTACAGGAGGAGAAGAAATAGTTGTCTTAAACCTTGACTACCCTATTACGCCCAGTGGTGGGGAAATTTTAACGATTGGGCCAGCTTCAGTCTCATCAATCTTTAACAGTGTTGGTGTCCCGTTACTTGATATAGACGGGATAACCATCAACCTTGTGGATGAACTGGCACCAACCATAGAGTTTACTGATCCGGTGAATGGTGAAACCGGTGTCCCTTCTGGAAATAATATTACGTTAAACTTTTCTGAACAAATTCGTAATTCCCTGGATGAATCAAATATCACCAATTCCAATGCTTCAGATTGTTTTATTTTGGAGGAGGCAGTTTCAGGTGAAGATTTGAGTTTTACCATCACATCCGGGGACCAAATTGAATTTGTGATTAATCCTGATGGACAATTACCTGAATACACTGAAATAAAACTATCCATCCTTGCAACCATAGAAGATCAAAATGATAATGGTTTTCAATTTGATACGTTACGTTTTCTAACGGCAGATGAAACTGCACCACAAATTCAATCCAGTGCAATTTCACCCATAAATGATTATGTCTCAATCACATTCAATGAGGGAGTGTATAACACGGATGATGGGAGTGGTGCCATTCAAGTGGATGATTTGACTTATGCCTTCAATTCCAATGGCGGTAATTGTGAATCCATATCTTTAATAAGTGTAACCAATAGTTCGGAAGATGGATTGGTAGGAGGGGAAACCACCATTCATGCAGTTATTTCTTTAAATGCAGCTCCCAGCGGTGTGGAGACGATCAACTTCTCGCCAGTGGATAATTCATCTATCTATGATGCAGCAGGCAACTCAATGGATAACGACCAAGCTTCTGATGATGTAACGCTTCTAGCTTCTGCGTTATTGATTTCTACAGACTTGGCAGATAGTAACATTTATGTTGACCTAGGTTTTACTGTTGGGATTTATGGCAATGCATATCAATCTTTACCAGCGTATCTGGCTGGGTTTGAGTCGTCCATTGAATCAAATGGTGGAACAGCAACATCCGTCACAATGACATCACTCACAGACTTAGAAGATATTGCATTGGTTGGTGGAGAAGATTCTGTTCGAATCCATATGTCTTTTAATGAATTGCCTTCAGGGGTAGAGACAATTACTTTTTCACCTACTACGGATTTTAGTGTTTATAGTGTATCAGGCGTACCCATTCCTTCTGGGGAGACCTATGGGCCTATTGCTCTATTTGACGAACAGCCTCCTGTGGGGTCTGATGATATAGAAAACGGTGAAAGTAATGTCTTTGAATTGGATACAATTACAATTTCATTTAATGAAAATATTTATTTTCCAGCGACAGGAAATCAAGTCACTATTGGAGATTTGGCACCTCTCATCACATTAAAATATGATAATAATTTGGGGGAAGATATTCCATTTTTATTAAATTATGTTAATAATCCACCCGTCATATCCTTTTATCCTGCGGTTAGTTATGAAAGTGAATCTACTATATATTTCCGTTTTGTTTCCACCTTCCAGGATGAGAATGAGAATCCAGATAATTACGATTTTAATGCAACATTCACTGTGCGTGATTATTTACCGCCGGAGATAGATTCATCCGATATATCTCCTGTGAATTCGTATGTCTCAATTCTATTTAATGAAGGCGTTTATGCCAATGACAATTCATCAGGTGCTTTGGATATTTCCGACCTTGATTATGTCTATTCCGTTAATGGTGGAAATTGTGATTTTGCATCTGTTATATCATTAACAAAAGTGAATGGATCTGCTTTAGAAGGTGGTGAAGCAACAATACGTGCCCAGTTGGAATTGAGTGGATCTGCTAGTGGTGTTGAAACGCTGGTATTTTCTCCTGTAAATAGTGTATCCATTTTTGACGAATTCGGGAATGCCATGCTTTCCAGTGTTCAAACAGATCCTGTCACCCTTTTACCATCAGCATACATTGAAGCACATTCATTGGCGGATAGTAACGAATTTGTAGATTTATATTTTTCTGTTGGAGTGTATGGAAATTCAATTCAGACCCAACCCCTTTATTTATCTGCATTTACCATTTCTCTATTTTCCAATGGGGGTTCTGCTACAGGAGTGACACCAACAAATATAACTGATTTAGAGAATAATGTACTTTTGGGTGGAGAAGATAGTGTCCGGTTATTTATGGATTTTAATAATTTACCATCAGGAGAAGAAAAGATTTTTATTTCTCCAACAACACCTTACAGTATTTATAGTTATTCAGGCATTCCGATGCCAACATCGGAAGTTTCGGACTCAATACAACTTATCGATCAACTACCACCTATGGGTGATGACAGTATTGATGATGGCGCAACAGATGTGAATCAGGGAGATTCCTTGACCCTTATATTCTCCGAAGACCTATATATCCCTCAAACAGGCGAAATAGCAACGGAGTCGGATTTGGCAGAATTTATTACATTGAAACTGGATGACAGTTTAGGTACAGATATTCCCTTTACACTCATAATGGATGGAAGCCCTCCCACCATCACTGTAAAACCGGTTGAAACTTATTCGAGTGAAGCGGTTATCTATTATGCTTTCAATGCAGTATTAGCAGACGTGAATGGGAATGAAATCGAAATCAATTTTGAAGCATCTTTTACCATTCAAGATTATTTAGCACCAGCGGTTGATTCTTCTGCTTTAGCGCTGGATAATTCCTATCTGGATATAATGTTTGATGAAGAGATTTATGGAACGGATCAGGAATTGGGTGCGATTAGTAATAATACAATTCAATTAGAATTATTTAATAATGGCAGTGTGACTGATACAGTCATCATTACTAGCTTAACAAGAACCGACAGTAATTTTCTTATCGGTGGGGAAACCAATATTCGTTTGAATCTTGAATATAATTCAACTCCTAGTGGGGATGAGACTATGGTTGTGACAGTAGAAAATGGTGTTGAGATATATGATGGTCCAGGTAACCAAATGTCAGGTCAGGCGATTACCGATACCATTCCCCTTTACGATATATTACCGCCCAGTATTGATACTATTTCTGTACCGATTGATTCTTTTATTATTCTGATGGAAAACACCCCCATTACTTATTCCTTTAACGAAAAAGTGGATTCTTTAGAATTCACAGTTACTGCAACAGTTGCGGACTCGGTGAATTTTGATTCAACAAGATCTGACTCTGCAATTGAAATTATCTTGCAGCCTCCTTTCACAAGCTTTGATTCTATAACAGTTTATTTTTCCTATATCCAAGATGAAGCAGGGCTTTCAACTGTAGATATTGCTTATACGTATGTTACGCCAATGTTAGGGGATTATAATTTAGATTCAACCTTGTCTTTTATTGATCTGGATACATTGGTTAATAAGTGGAAAGATAAGGATTTCAATTTTGAACTCGGACCGGTTATCGGGGAAGCTCCACATTTTGTATCTACCCCGGACAGTAAATTTGATATAGAAGATGGTATGGCGTTTGTGCGAATGTGGTCATGGTACCAGAAAACCTATGGAGAAATAATTCAGGATACTGTTATGGTGGGGCGTCCATTGGAAATGATCCATTATGATAATGACCTTTTGATTATCCTTGATAAACAAGTTCATGCCGGACAGATTCAGTTTTCCTATGAGATTGGAGAGAGCCCCATTCAGTTTGGGCATCGACAAAATAAAAACGGTGAACTATTTATTACGAATCAAGACTCGGAAAAGGGATATTCAATTTTGGAATTTGCCCGGACCGGAAAAGTAGTCAAAGATACAATCTCGTTGAAAATGAAAAATGAGATCCAGGATATTGCAATCTTTTATAAACTTGTGGATGAGAATAATGCAGTTGTCTATAAAGGGGCGATGAATGTGAATAGCCCCATTTTACCTACAAAGATGGCATTGTACCCTGCTTATCCCAATCCATTCAATCCTATTGCCACAATTCGGTTTGATATCCCTGAAGTAGAAACGAAAATAATTGCAACTCTCCATATTTATGATATCCGTGGTAGATTGGTGGAAACCCTAGTGAATGGTTCAATGCTCCCAGGGACATACGCCGTTCAATGGCAAGCAGATGGATTCGCTTCGGGCATGTATTTCGCACAACTCAGATATGGAAAAGAAATGAAAACCCAAAAGATTTTACTCCTGAAATAGATTTTTTTGCTTCGTTGCTTCACATAAACATCTAAAGGTACATTCCGGTCAATATGAGAAATATTCCGACCACAAAACAACTCCGAAATAAGTATGATCCTGATGGTGTTTTGGAAGCCATCGAAATATCATTCAAGGAAAACCTTGAAAAATTACGATCGTCTTTGAATCACAAGGATAGCCCTCTTTTAAAATATAATCGTGATCTGCAAATATCTCTTTTGGACTCAAATGAAAAGAAAAATGAAGAAATAATTGATAATGTGGCTTCTACTTTGAAGGATACGCTCTATTTCATGACTTTATCAAAAAAGGATAGGACGGTAGTCACCCAAAAAATGAAGGTTTATCATTCAGATTTGGTGAAAAATCAATTAGCTAGGATTGAGTTATTGTTGGATGATTCAGAAATCGGTTCCCCAAAACATGGCCATGACCCAACACCCAAGCATAAGGGTATGAATCAGGTTTTTCATATTCTTGGTATGATAAAAAAAGATTTAGAACTGGAAAATGATCATTGGAGTAATTTATCGCGATCTGGCTATCTTACAGGGTTCCAAATTTCTATGGGAGAATTTTTCGCGATGTTAAAAAAATTAGGTATGACTCAGAAAGATCAGATTACTCTGGTCCAACGGTTATTCGATGACTTTGAAGTAGATTGGAATGAAGGGGACCGGGAGAATATTAAATTATCGCTCCAGCAACCCGCATTGGCGAATTATGAAACAACTCAACGGGATATTAGACAAATATCCAGCACATTTTTTTCAAAATCACTTTCTGAAGACTTGGTACTAGACCTGATTGATCATGCACGGATCATGAAAAAAAGATTAAGACGATTTTGATCTTCCATATCGTTTGAATATATCCACAAAAGCATGAGGCAAACATTTCATTATACTAGTGGAGAGATGGTCAAGACCGGTGTTACCTTTGGATCCGCAATTATAACCGGACTTATTTCACTGGGTGGTTCCATAAGTATTTTCGTTTATTTTGGATCGGTGTTTTGGGCTAAAATTCTATTAGAGACGGTAAATTATTTAGAGCATTATGGCTTGGTGCGTATTCCTGGCACAGTTATAGAACCCAAACATTCCTGGAATTCCAATCACCGGATTAGCAGTTATATACTTTATAATCTTACCCGACACTCAGCACATCATGAGAAGGGGACACTCCCATTTTGGGAATTGGATGCCTATAAAAACGCACCCATGCTCCCCTATGGGTACTTAACCATGGTATATATTATTTTACTCCTGCCTTGGAAATACCGATCTATCATGGAAGAAAGATTACAGGATTGGGATACCTATTACGCATCTGAAGATGAATTAAAGTTGATCGGACAATTAAAAAAATGAATGGTATGAAAGGTTGGTTCCTTTTGGATCCCGATATAACATTTTTGAATCACGGTTCATATGGTGCCTGCTCCAAACCTGTTTTTAAAGAGTATCAGGATTGGCAGCAAAAATTGGAGAACCAACCGGTTCAATTCATGACAAACCAAGTTTATTCAGCTATGGAAAAATCCAGGGAGTCCATGAGCCAGTTTGTTGGGTGTGATGAAAAAGAATTGGTATTTTTCCAGAATCCTACTACAGCTGTGACTAATGTCATTTATAATTTGGATCTGAAACCCGGAGATGAAGTACTCATGTCAAACCATGAATACGGTGCATTGGTTCGTGCCTGGAAAATGTGGGGGAAAAAGACAGGGGTTAAGATCATTCAACAGGATATTTCGATGCCTGTAACTACTGAAGAAAATTTCATTGAAGATTTCTGGACAGGTGTTACAGATCAAACAAAAGTCATTTTTCTCTCCCATATCACTAGCTCAACCGCTCTGATATTTCCTATAGAAAAAATTATAAAATTGGCTAAAGAACAAAATATACTTACTATTATTGATGGTGCACATGTCCCTGCCCATATTTCTTTAAATATACATGAGTTAGGGTGTGATTTTTATACAGGAGCCTGCCATAAATGGTTATGTGCGCCAAAAGGCTCATCTTTTCTTTTTGTAAAAAAAGAGCATCAGGATTGGATTAAGCCTGTGGTGGTAAGTTGGGGAAAGGATGGGGATGATCCGACTCCGTCTGAATTCATACAGAATTTTCAATGGCAGGGGACGCGGGATATGTCTGCTTTTTTAACCATTCCCACTGCCATTAATTTTTATATTAAAGAGATCAAGCCTTATCAAGCAGCTTGCAAAAAGATCATCCAGGACACTTACTCAGAATTTTCATCAGTTCTGAATACTGAGCCAATTTCTGCTGGTAGAGAATGGCTAGCTCAATTGGTGGCACACCCGCTTCCAAAAAACATACCATCAAATTTAAAAAAACGACTTTGGGAAGAATATCAAATTGAAATTCCAGTTTTTGAATGGAACGGACAGGAATTTGTGCGGGTCTCTATTCAGATTTATAACACACAAAAAGACGTTGATCTTTTGATGAGTGCATTACGATCCCTTATTTAAATTCTCAAGTCTATTCTCATGAAATTTAAATCGATACATATCATTGGATTTTCACATCGGATCATGTTGTTTACTAAAACGAATGATATATTCAGCTCTTCGAATAAATTCACTATTAAGAAGAAAAAATTAATATTTTGGCAAGACAAAGTTGTACTCACGACCGTGCCAATAAAAAGTTTAGTGGAAGTTCGATATGCTGAAAAATCATATTATTCCCTGGGGAAGCCGTGTACCATAGTTGGTGGATTGGCAATGGCT
>CAXCBH010000043.1:0-9299 GCA_963980675.1 uncultured bacterium
AATAGTTTTTTCAGATGTTGAAGGATGGTATTTCCCATTAACCCAGTTTTGTTGATTGCCGTATTGCTGAAATGTTATTGGTCTAATCATGATTTTTCTTTCTCTTTTATTGTACTAATTAATATTAACCTTTCATCCATTCTCCCCTTTTGCTTCCAAAATATCAGCAATGGAGATTGGTGAAATAATCTTTGTTTAAGTTTTTCGCCCTGTATCCAGATTATAAGGAAACCAGTAATCTTTTGCTCGAATCTGGTAATCGATCAGAATGTGTTTTGGTTCACGGAATTCGTCCAATCCTTCAATCCCCAACTCCCGGCCCCCACCGGACATTTTCATTCCACCAAAGGGTGCTGCTTCATTATCTGTCAATGGATCATTGATCCAGAATGATCCAGCCTTTATATCATCAGCAGCTGTTAATGCTTTTTCCATATCATTTGTATAAATATTGCAGCCTAAACCATATTGAGAATTATTCGCTAACTCAATAGCTTCTTCAAGATTTTTTACTTTTTGAATCGGAATAATAGGCCCAAATGTTTCCACATACATCATTTCCATATCACTAGTCACCTGATCAAAAACAGTTGGATTATAAAAATAGCCTTTTTCAAATTCTTCCGGTCGATTACCACCACAAAGTAATCTTGCCCCTTCAGTTTTTGCTCGCTCCACCTTGCCTTCAGCTTTTTTTAGCTGCATTATGGAAGACATGGGGCCCATATCTGTTTGTCCATCCATAGGGTCTCCTAATCGAACTTTTTTCGCTTCTTCCACCACGGCTTCTATGAAATCATCTGCAATGGAATCCATTACAAATACTCGTTCCAATGATGTGCAAACCTGACCAGCATTCAGGAGACCACCCCAGGTTGTTCCTTTGGCTGCAATCTGAATATCCACATCATCACAGATTATTATGGGATCGTTTCCGCCTAATTCCAAACTTGTTTTTTTGAGTTGAGCAGCAGCCATAGTTGCAATCTTTTTTCCTGTTTCCACAGAACCAGTAAAAGCAATTACTCGTGTATCAGGATGTTCTACCAACGCAGCACCTGTATCTCCAAACCCTGAAATCATATTTAAAATTCCATTCGGTAAATGATCACAGCATTTTTCCAACCAGATCATCATGGAAAGGGGTGTGAACTCTGAAGGTTTCACCACCACAGTATTTCCAGCGGCCAAGGCCGGTGCTACTTTCCATGCCATAAGGAGTAATGGATAATTCCAGGGAACGATACATCCAACAACACCATAGGCTTCTTTGACAACCATACTCATAGATCTTGGAGTAACCGGTGCCACAACTCGACCCCGCTGATCCCGTCCTATCTCAGAATAATATTCAAATATGGAAGCGATCCATTCGATTTCATCGAGACACTCAATTAATGGCTTTCCACTTTCATGAGTGATGATTTCAGCAATTTCTCGATCGTGAGCTCTGCTTTTTACAGCCACTTCACGTAATAAATCACGCATATCCAGACAACCTAATATTTTCCAATCTTTCCAAGCCACTTTTGCAGCAGATACAGCCTTATCTACATCTTGTGGTGTGCTCTGGGGAACTTCCGCTATTTTTTCTTCAATGAATGGATTTTCCACATCGAATGTGTGCCCATTTGCTGCATCCATCCATTCGTTATTAATATAGTTTTTATATTTCATAATTATTATTCAAGAAATTCGAGATTAACCTTACTTAATGTCCCATGTGTCTATTTGCAAAAATTAATGGTTTGGAATAATTACTTTCAATGTTTCTACAATTTGATCAATATGATCTTTTTCCACAATAAGTGGTGGAGATAAAGCAAGGGTATCGCCGGTTATCCTCAGTAACAAATTATGATTATGAAATCCATCGGTAAACACATCATAACCGCGCGTACCAGGGCTACCTTCTCTTGGTGACATTTCTATTCCGGCTACTAAACCTAAATTTCGAATATCAATTACATGGCTAGTACCTTTCAAAGAATGAAGTGCATCTTCCCAATAGGAAGCTAATTCATTGGTGCGCTCAAATAAATTATCTTCTGTATACACATCTAAACTAGCAATTAGTGCAGCAGCTGCCATGGGATGAGCCGAATAAGTATATCCATGAAATAAATCAATTGAATTTGCGTCACCATCTTGGAATGCATCATATATTTCCTTTTTAACCAATACTGCACCCATAGGAATTGTCCCACTTGTTAGTCCTTTGGCGCAAGTGATCATGTCTGGTTCTACATCAAAATATTGAGCAGCAAATGGCGCGCCTAATCGACCAAAGCCTGTTATAACTTCATCAAAAATGAGCAAAATATCATTTTGAGTGCAAATTTCCCTTATCCTTTCTAAATAGCCTTTAGGTGGAACCAATACACCAGTAGATCCTGCCAAAGGTTCAGTGATAAAGGCAGCAATTTTATCTGCACCATGTTTTTCAATAACTTGCAACAAATCTTCAGCTAATTCTTTTCCCCATTCTGGCTGACCTTTGCTAAAGGCATTCTTTTCCAGATTGTGAGTGGCGCAAATATGATCCACACTGGGAAGGAGTGAAAAATGTTTTTTATTCAGCGGTAAACCACCAACAGAAATTCCACCAAAACCGACACCATGATAAGCACGTTCCCGTCCAATTAAAATGGTTTTATCAGTTTTTCCTCGATGATGCTGATATCCTAAAGCAATTTTCAATGCAGTATCTACAGCCTCAGATCCTGAGTTTGTAAAAAATGTATATTGAAAATCATTTGAGGGTGCAATTGAAAGTAATTTTTCTGCAGCTTCAAATGCCAAAGGGTGTCCCATTTGAAATGAAGGTGCAAAATCTAATTTGGCTGCCTGATCTTGAATTGCTTTTACAATTTTTTCATTTCCATGTCCAGCATTACAACACCATAATCCAGCTGTACCATCCATTACTTTAGTTCCATCGAGCTTTTTGTAATACATCCCTTTTGCTTCATTCATTAACCGTGGCTCAGATTTAAATCCACGATTTGCAGAAAATGGCATCCAGAGATGTTCAAGGTTTGTCGACATAATTTTCCTTTTTAATTAAAATTTATTTGTTGTACCTAATGGTTTCGGAACCGAAACTTATTTACTGACTAATTCATCAGTTTCCTTCTTTATATCACCCGTCCAATTATTGTCACGATTCGCGCTCAATGCATTCGCTTTTTTTGCGCGTCGCTTATCTGCTAAGTCATGGTGTGTTGTAAGATATTGTAATGAATGGCCTACAAACTCACGCACGGTTTTGAAGCCATGTTTTTCCATGAAGTTTGATAATCCTTCACACATTTCTTCAACCATTTCGTAGCCCTGCAACATTACGCCCGTACATACTTGAACTGTAGAACTTCCCATTAGGATAAATTCAATTGCTTCACGGCTGCTGATAACACCACCGATACCTGATATTTCTGCATCAGGAACGCCTATTCCTATTTGGGACACCATGCGCAATGCAATGGGTTTCACGGCATAATAGGAATATCCTCCGGGGGTTGAATGGCCCTCCACTGATGGCATTGGAGCCAGCGTTTCGAGGTCAATATTTAAAATGGATGGGATGGTATTGATTGCTGCAATGCCACTTGCACCACCTCCCATCGCGGCTTTTGCCGGTTTGGTGATGTCTAAAATATCGGGTGTCATTTTGGCCCAAATTGGCAAGTCTGTTACTTCGGAAACCCAACCCGTTACTTCTTTAACCATTTCTGGGTTCTGTCCCATGGCTGCACCCATACCTTCTTCAGGATGGCCATGGGGACAAGAGAAATTCAGTTCAAACATATCAACACCAGTTTCAACGATTCTACCTACTAATTCCTGCCATGAATCCTTATTGTATTTCTCCATTATGGATGAGATTAACACCTTGTCTGGATGAGCATCTTTTATAGTTTTAAATTCATCCAACCACGTCTCCAATGTTCGATCTGATATCAGTTCGATGTTTTCGAAACCGATAATTTCACCACTTGGGGTTTTTAATTTTCCATATCGAGGGGCAACATTTATTACTGGCGTTTCTGTTAAACTAACCGTTTTTGCGGAAACACCACCCCAGCCATTATCAAAGGCCTTAATGATGGTTTTTGAGTTAGTGCTTGGAGGCCCTGACCCAATCACAAATGGGTTAGGGAATTTAATACCGTTTACTTCTATGCTTATATCTGCCATAAACTTCTCTTTAAATTAACTTGTTTTAAAGCTCAACCAATTTATCATAGGTCTCCGGGCGTCGGTCACGAAAAAATTGCCAAGTTGATCTTACTTCATCAATCATATCCAGATCAAATTCGGTAACTAACAATTCATCATTATTTCTCGATGCTTCTGCAATGATTTGCCCTCTTGGATTTACGAAATAAGATGTGCCGTAAAATTCACCCAAGTTCCAAGGTTTTTCTGTTCCAACTCGATTGATACAGCCCATGAAATATCCATTGGCAGCAGCATGAGCTGGTTGTTCTAATTTCCATAAGTATTCACTTAGACCAGCAACCGTTGCAGATGGATTATAGACAATTTCTGCACCATTCAACCCAAGACACCTTGCGCCATCTGGAAAGTGGCGATCATAACAAATATAAACACCAACTTTAGCATATTTTGTTTGGAAAACAGGATATCCAAGGTTTCCTGGTTTAAAAAAATATTTTTCCCAAAATCCAGACGTATGGGGGATATGGTTTTTCCGGTATTTCCCCAAATAGGTTCCATCCGCATCAATGACTGCTGCCGTATTATATAATACACCGGCTTGCTCTTTTTCATAAATCGGTACAATAATAACCATATTATATTTTTTTGCATATTCTTGCATTTGTTCAGTTGTGGGACCAGGAATGGTTTCTGCAGAAGCATACCATGCATTATCTTGTCCTGGGCAAAAATAAGGTGTATTGAATATTTCTTGCAGGCATAAGATTTGGACACCCTGTTTACCCGCATCTTCAATCAATGGAATATGTTTTTGAACCATTGCATCCATAATTTCTGCAATTGTTCCTTCTCCTTCCGTCATCGGGAGGCTCATCTGAATCAAACCGGATTTAATATTTCTAGGCATTAGCTTTCTCCTTAAAATTTATTATTTCATACCACCATAAAGGCCGCGTTTTAAAAAGTGCCCATCACCTTTCTTGCCTACGTATTCACAATTATCTATGATCACCTTTCCTCTGGAAAGAACGGTTTCCGTAAATCCTGTTACTTCAAATCCTTCATAGGTATTGTAATCTACATTCATATGATGGGTACACGTATTATTCACACTAATTGTTTCTGTTCGATTCGGATCAAAAATAACAATATCCGCATCGCTACCCACAGCAATGGTTCCTTTTTTGGGGAAAAGACCAAATGTTTTTGCGGCGGCAGTCGATGTTAATTCAACAAATTTATTTAAAGAAATTCTTCCTGAATTCACTCCGCCATTAAAAACAAGGCTCATACGATTCTCCACGCCGGGGCCCCCATTTGGGATTTTCGAAAAATCATCAATTCCCAACATTTTCTGATCTTTGAAACAGAATGGACAATGATCTGTGGCGATAGATTGAAGGTCGCCAAATTTTAATCCTTTCCATAATTCATCCTGATTCCATTTTTCTCGAAGTGCCGGTGTCATAACATATTTAGCGCCTTCAAATCCTTCTTGATCATAATAAGAATCATCTAAAAATAGATATTGTGGGCATGTTTCAGCAAAGGCATGGACTCCTCGGTTTCGAGCAAGCATAACTTGTTCTAAAGCATCGGATGATGATAAGTGAACAATGTAGATTGGGACTTGCGCAACTTCTGCAATTGAAATGGCGCGATGAACGCCTTCTGCTTCCATTCGAGTTGGCCGTGTAATAGCATGGTATTTTGGTTCTGTCTTCCCTTCTGCAAGAGCCTGTTTTACAATTTCATCAATAACAATTCCATTTTCTGCATGCATACAAACAACAGTACCATCTTCTCCTGCTTTGCGCATAGCGCGATAAATGGTTCCATCATCTACATATAACACACCTGGATAAGCCATGAATAACTTGTAAGAAGTAACACCAGCATTCGCCAACATTTTCATTTCATGTACACGATTATCTTCCAGATCGGTCACAATCATATGAAACCCATAATCGATGGCTGTTTTCCCATCCGCTTTTGCATGCCATGTATCTAATGCTTCCAGCGTTGAATGCCCTTTGGATTGAATAGCAAAATCAATAAGTGTTGTTGTTCCACCATGGGCTGCAGCACGTGTTCCAGTTTCAAAATCATCTGCAGACGTGGTGCCCCCAAACGGCATATCTAAGTGGGTATGCGGATCTAATCCACCAGGGAATAGGTATTTTCCAGAAGCATCAATGACTTCGTCTGCTTCTATCTCGAGATTCTCCCCTATAAGGGTTACTGTTTCATTTTTAATATATATGTCAGCCAAGTAGTCATCAACTGCTGTAATGACACGGCCATTTTTAATTAGAACAGACATCGTATTATTCCTTATTTACGAATCATTAAAAATTCTACACACTTTGGGTGTTATTTCCCCAAGCTTTTAATCCTCTTTCTTCATCCGTCCCTGGAATTGTATTATCCAGTATTAATGCAGAAAATGCACCCACTGCCATCCCAGTACTTCCCAGTGTATTTAAAATATTGGCCAGCCAACTAGGTTCAAACGCCATTGGGTGCTGACTAAAATATTCTGGAACAGATAAACCCATAAAAAATGCAAAGCCCAGAATAAATAAATTTCGTGTAGAATTAAGGTCAACAAATTGCAGATTGGATAGACCAACAGCCGCAATCATGCCGAACATTGCACAATACATTCCACCTACAATGGGTTGGGGAATTGTTGTAAACAATGCACCAAATTTAGAAACAGTCCCTAACAATATCATTATAATAGCTCCCGCCTGAACAACCCTACGAGATCCAACACGGGTTAAACCGATTGCCCCAATATTTTCACTATAGGAAGTGGTGCCGTTTCCTGAACCAAAAATCCCCGCTATTAAACACCCAATTCCTTCAAATGTGATGCCTCTATTTATTGTTTCCTTATCAGGAACGGGCGCTCCGGAAAGTCGGGCACAGGCATAATAATCCCCAATTGATTCCACTATGGATGCTATATATCCAGCCACCATGCCAACAAATGCAGCTACACCAAACTGTGGGAACCCCCACTGAAAAGGATAAGGAATCCTAAACCACTGTGCGTCTTTCACGTTTTCCAAACTTGTGTGTGCGGGGTGTCCTGCAGGAAATATGCCTAAAGCTGTACAAATAGCCGACACAGCCCAGGCAGTCACTATTGCAAGTAGAATAGGATAAAGTTCAAACGTACGGTGTTTGCCACGGAGATATTGACTGAATAGAATTATCAAGAAAATGGTTAAGCCGCCAATAGGCCAATAGCGTCCTGCTTCCGGCGCACCAAATTTGAATAATGCTAAACCGATTAATGCAATGGTGGGAGCAATTGTTATGGGACCTACGAATCGTAATAAACGACCCACCAAACCACTTGCCCCAACAACAATTTCAGCAACAGAACCGGCGATAATGGCGCCTTGCACATGCTGCATGCGCACTTCCCAACCGGCATTGGCTAAAGCAGCCATGCCACAAATTGCAAATGTCGGCGCTAAAAAGGAAAAAGTTCCACCTTGAACAATGGGGAGACGGTTTCCCCAGGTTGTTTGAAGTAAGGTAGTAATTCCACTGACAAAAAACATAGTAGCAATTAACCAACCTTTTTGTATTGGGTCCTCTAACCCAAATGCTGGGGACAATAAAAGGGGAATGGCGACCGTTGAACCAAACATGGTTAAATAATGTTGGAACCCTAAAATAAGTGTTTCACCTAAAGGGGGAATATCATCAATATTGTAGAGCAATGAAGTTTGATTCTCTTTCATATAAGCCTTTTATTCATTTTTTTACGAGAAGAAATAGTTTGAATATTGTGTCCTATTCTTTTGTTTTGAATAGAATTCATTCTCTGTATTATACATAGAAAGTTAAACATACAAACGAAATGAAATCAGCCAAATTTTCTCATTACAGACAAATGCTAGATATTGCCATCCAAGAAGCCCAGGAGGGATTGGATGAGGGAGGAATTCCCATTGGCGCTGCTCTTTTTCTGGAGAACGGTACTTTGCTGGGTAAAGGCCGAAATGGGCGTATCCAGAAAAGCGATCCTTCCCTACATGGAGAAACAGATGCTTTCCGTAATGCAGGGAGACAACGATCCTATTCCAATACCATCATGGTTACAACCCTGGCACCCTGCTGGTATTGTAGCGGGCTAATTCGGCAATTCAATATAAAAAAAGTTGTAGTGGGTGAATCAGTTAATTTTTCCGGCGGTGCTGATTGGTTAAAAGAAATTGGTGTTGAAATTATTGACCTTAATTCTAAAACATGTATTACCATGCTTGAAAATTATATCCAGAATAACCCAGATGTCTGGAACGAGGATATCGGAGAAGAATAATTTTTATTCTTCATTTCCATACCACCAATCCTTGTTAGAATGGTCGTAATCAATAAATATATGTTTCGCTTCCCGGAACTCTTCTAATGCTTCGAGCCCATGTTCTCGTCCGATACCAGATTGCTTCATGCCACCAAAAGGTGCTGCCATATTTTCCATTAAGGGGCTATTAATACAGAACGTCCCAGCCTGAATGTTATCTGCTGCCGTCAATGCTCGTTCAATATCCCGGGTAAAAATAGAGCATCCCAATCCATATCTTGTGGAGTTGGACATAGTGATTGCTTCATCCAGAGATTTTACTCGCTGTACCGGTATTACAGGGCTGAACGCTTCTTCCATAATAATTTCCATATTCGGCGTAACTTGATCAAACACGGTAGGCTCATAAAAATATCCTTTTTCAAATTGATCCGATTGTTTTCCACCTGTCAACACACGGGCGCCTTCTTTTTTGGCTAGATCCACTTTATTGATTGTGTTAGACAACTGCATTTTGGATGACATGGGACCCACATCTGTCCCTTTATCAAATGGATCTCCAAGTTTCACTTTTTTGGCTTCTTCAACAAGTGCTTCCGTGAATTTGTCAGCAATACTGTCAAAAACATAAACCCGTTCTACGGAAGTGCAAACCTGCCCTGAATTTAAAAAACCCCCCCAAGAAGAGCCTTTTGCAGCCACTTCAATATCGGCATCATCACAAACAATGACCGGGTCCTTACCTCCTAATTCCAGAGATACTTTTTTCAAATTATCCGCCGCCAACCGAGCA
>CAXCBH010000044.1:0-8932 GCA_963980675.1 uncultured bacterium
CCATGATTCCAAAATAAACACCATTTGCGACTTGCTGTCCAGATTTATTTTTTCCATCCCATGTTATCGTTTTTACTTCCGGTTTTGAATAATGACTGGAATATTCCCAGATAACTTGACCTAAAATATCAATAATCTGGAAATCAATAGTTTGTTCAGTAATGACCTGAAATTCAAAATTAACCGATTGTCCCTTTGATGGATTAGGATATGGGGGGTAAAAAGTAAAATCTTCTGAATACCCATCTGATAAACTCAAAGAATAATCCCAATCATTTTCATCTTCTCCCAATGCTGAAACGATCAAGGTAATCCATTCTATGCCAATTTCAGGATCAATATTCTGTTCCAATCCACTTTTCACTATCCACTGATCTGTACCAATGATTTTAACAATTGATGTAAAAGAAAATTCACCGTTGGCTTCAGTTAATGATATTGCGACGGGTGTTTCTGTCGAAAGGGAATAATAATGGGACTCATAAAGTTGGAGTGAATAATTATCAATTGATTCAATATCGCCTTTTTCAAAAAAGAAATAATCCTCTTTTGGAGGAGGGCTTACTACGGTTAAATAGCCATCTGCTTCTTCATAGGAATACACGCCTGCATTTTCACTGGAACTTAAGATTTGGTTTGCAATTCGCATTTGGTTATAAGCGATTTCAAAACTGAAATTATTTTCCTGCAATGCTGCATCTATTGCTAAAAAACTGATATCATTCACTGGGCTTGCATAATCTCTTGAATAGTCCCAACTCTTTCGAATGGTTTCCCGTCCCCCCAAATGTTCATCAATATACTGGAAAAAGATACAGGTTCCATACATGAAAGTACCCTCCGTTCCAATCGCATGATTTGGATTTGAGAAAAAGTTTGGGATATATCGATAAAAATCATTGATATTATCATATAACTCATCCTCACTCCGAGTTGCGGATGCTTCCATGAACCAAAATTTTTCATAACAATTATACCCAAATTGAATGGAATGAAAGAATTCGTGAACCGCAGTCACTTGTATATTTTCTAATTCAGTATAATTATTAAACTGAGATGCAGTATATGAATTTCTCATTTTAATAAATCCATAACAAGATTCTCCCGATCCTTCTCCAAAAGTCAGTCCAAAATAAGTTGGGGATAAATATTCAATATAAATCTCATAAAGATCATGATCATTATTTGGATTCAGGGGTGGTGGGTCAAAGCCCATTGAATCGATATAAAAGGACCAGACTTCTTCGAATACTACACCCATGTTCGTTACATAATCTTCATTTTCCACTGCATCATTTGATGATGCGTCCAAGGTGAAATAAAAACGAAAATGATCCGAATCGTAAGTTTGATCCAGTACTTTAGATTTTAAAACAATAATATTGTTTCCATGGGTTGAAAGTCCGATTTCAGTTAATCGAACTTTTTCAAGATCTGTTAAACCAATGGCGCCTTGTCGAATCAAATTATTGATATGCAGCGTTGCATGAACAGGTTCAATTGAATGAAAAAGAGCATCGTAGGAATTTTTAACCGACAATTCACTTCCATACAAACAGGCGCAGATTGAAAATAATAGAAGAAATCTATTTGTCAAGATCATCAAATTTATCTTTGTATTTAAACCTCATATAAAGGCCCATTATCAAAAAAACAATTGCCCAAATAATTGATAAAAATAAGAGTGAATCCTTCATAGCATTACCAAATAAGGTCTAATAAAAAAGTTGTGATTAATACTCCTAACCCACTTTGAGTTTGCGAATTTATTTTATCATCTGAATCTAGGAGTAATCCTGCTACTGTTAACCCAGTTCCAGTAATATAGAGCCAATTCCTTATTTCTTGAGGCATCTCTTTATTCTGTTGTCCTAAATTCATCTTTTTTACGGTGTCAAGTTGGGCAAGATATTCCGTAGAATAATGGAGCGAAGCCACCAGAGTATTTGTGTTTTTTACCAATAAAAAATCATGGTTTTCAATGGGTTGTTTAATACGAATACCCAGTTGAATGGATTCATCACTCTCAATGATTTGGAAATCTATAACCTGTGGAGGCAATTTGCGAGGCATGAGAGAAGAAGAATCTCCTTTGACCTTATACATTGTTATGTAAAACCAACCCGAACTAGCCTGCCAGGCCGTGATGTTACTCACATCTGGTAAATTATTCATCTTCAATTGCACAACAATTCCGTTAGCTTTGGATTCAAGGGAAATGGAATTCAGTTCGTTTGATTGTGAGTACAATATCCCTGAACAAATAGTGAATAAAATGATATGTTTAAAAATATTGATCTTTATACCTGATTGAACGATAAATTAAATTAAGAAAAAAGTGAGACTCTCAACTTACTTGTCTTACAATAAATTTATTTATTTGTTTCATCTCTAACTATCAACTAATAATTGGGTAATGGTTTTATCGAATTTGGTTTTTAATCTAGAAAAAATTAAAAAATGACCTATGGTAATGTACTATTCATTTTTCAATATCAGTGATAGACTTATATTGAATGATTTACTCATTGTTCAGATTAACAGCACAGGGTAATTTTCTTGACGTAAATCTGTGAATAAATGAACTTTAAATCCATACCAATCATCATCCTGACCGCGCAAATTCTAATAGGACAATCGGAAGAAATAGATCCGGAAACTACATCAGCTGACAAATCAGTTCAGGGAGCATTTGGTGCTGTAACTATCGATGGTAAAATCTGGAACCAGATCGCGCTTCGCCCCGTTCTGCCCTTTGGTAAATTATCCGTTGCTCTGGATCTCGTCATCTACATCGATCAGGATGGCAATATACACGATGATGAATGGGACTTTTCCAGTGGAGAAAAAGTCAAGAATGCGATTATTGACAAGATTTATTATATTCGGTATGGTAGTCGCTGGGACAAGAATTATTTTAAAATCGGTGCCTTAGATAATGTAACCATGGGGTATGGTATCCTTTTAAATAATTACAGCAACACACTATTATATCCACAGGTTCGAAAAGTAGGCATGGAATTTAGAACCCAGGCCTTTGGTGTCAATGTGTATGGTTTTACTAATGATTTTAAGGAAAACCTTGGTGTGACCGGTGTACGTCTTTCTGCCCCCATCTCTTATGGATTCACAGGGGGCGTTTCATGGGTGGGTGATCGAAACCAGTACCTTGGATTAAAGGACTCAGATGATGATGGCCGTCCTGATCTTGTGGATGATTTTCCCGATAATCGAAAATGGTGGGTTGATACAGATGGTGATGGTTGGGCAGATAATGATACCTTAAATGAATTTGATGTAGATGGCGATGGTTGGACAGATTCAGCATATACTTGGCCATTATGGGGTATTGTAATAGATCCAGATGGTGTATCAACTAAACCTGAACCGATCAATATTAAGAAAGAATCGGATCCAATTAATTCATTTGCTCTAGACGTGGGTATCCCGCTTCTCAGGGATGGCCCGATTTCGTTAGATTTTTATGCCCAATATGCAAGTTTATTGGGAAAAACAATTGATCCTATCTATTATAAAGAAATAGATGCAGGATATGGGATTATACCTCTTGGTTTTTCTGCAGGATTCGGCCCTGCGAAATTTAATTTTGAATTTCGAATGATACCGAAAGGAAATTTTGAGTTTGGGTATTTTAATCGATCATACGAGGTGGAGCGGGCTACCTTCCAAAGCATATCAGGGAATCAGGGTACAATTGTTACAAAAGCCAGCAAACTGGGAACCTACGGTAAACAGAATGGGTTTTATTCTTCATTGAATATTGATCTGGGAAGTTTATTTGATGCTGGATTAGCATTCCAAAATTTGAAAGGTGAACAGTATAATGCAGAGATCAATGATTTTGAAAAAGCATCCAACCAGAGTTTTACTGCAATATTAAAATTAACTAAACCGATTAGTAAAATTGATAGAGCATCTTGGTTTTACCAACAAAGAAATGTACCAAACCCATTTGATTTTGAACATTCTGAATCTACAATTACGGGATATAATGCATCACTTAAATTGGGAAATGGTATGGTTTTAACGTATATCTTCCGAAGGACATTTCAGGATTTTAACGGAGATGGAGATGTTAAGGATGAAGGTGAAACAATCAATATGACCAGTATTGAAACTAGTTTTTCTTTTTAATGTCACTATAAGAATTACAAAATATCATCAATGAAATCAGCAGAAATTAGACAATCCTTTATCGATTTCTTTAAGGATAGGGGACATCAATTTATCCGTAGTTCTCCAGTGGTACCAAATGATGACC
Organism: uncultured bacterium; assembly: GCA_963980675.1. GTDB lineage: Bacteria > Fidelibacterota > Marinisomatia > Marinisomatales > UBA1611. Next base: position 4,283 of record CAXCBH010000044.1, read on the forward strand.
CCACACTCCTTTTTACAAATGCAGGGATGAACCAATTTAAGCCTATCTTTTTAAATCAAACGACTCCAAAAAACCTTCGTGCAGTAAATAGTCAAAAATGTATTCGTGTTTCGGGAAAACACAATGATCTAGAAGAAGTGGGTGTAGATACTTTTCATCACACATTTTTTGAAATGCTGGGAAATTGGTCCTTTGGTGATTATTATAAAAAAGAAGCAATCCAATGGGCATGGGAGCTCTTCACTGATGTTTGGGGACTAGATAAAAATAGGCTTTGGGCAACAGTTTACGAAGATGACGATGAAGCTTTTGGTCTTTGGACTAAAGTAACTGATATTGCAGATGATCGGGTTCTCCGATGCGGGAAAAAGGACAATTTTTGGGAAATGGGAGAAACGGGTCCTTGTGGACCTTGTTCAGAAATTCATTATTATGTTGGTGATTATCCTGAAAACCAGGATCCGAAAGGTGTTAATAACACGGATGAATATTGGGAATTATGGAATCTGGTTTTTATTCAAAATAATCGAATTGATGCTAATACTTTGGAAGATCTTCCAGAGAAACATGTGGATACTGGAGCCGGTTTAGAAAGAATAGCCACAATTATCCAGGGAAAGAAAAGCAATTATGATTCAGATTTATTTTTACCAATTATTCATAAAATTGAATCATTGTCTGATTTTTCATATGAAGACAATCCGATTCCTTTTCGTGTGATTGCAGACCATATTCGAATGTTATGCTTTTCTATTGTGGATGGTGCATTGCCATCGAATGAAGGTCGTGGATACGTTTTAAGACGCATTCTCCGGCGGGCTGCTCGATTTGGGCGAAGCATAGATTTAGCAGAACCATTTTTATTTAAACTTGTTCCCACAGTTGGAGAAGTCATGGGTAGTATTTTCTCTGAAGTCGTGGATAAACGCTCTCATATTGAAAAAGTAATCCGAGCAGAAGAAGTCTCTTTTAACCAGACATTGGATCGGGGAATCAATCATTTTGATAAAATTATATCTAAAATGGATGGAGATGAAATTGGCGGTGCAGATGCCTTTAAACTCTACGACACCTATGGATTCCCGTTAGATCTGACCGAACTCATGGCACGGGAACGTGAATTAACTGTTGATTTTGATTCTGAAATGGCAGAGCAGAAAAAACGAGCAAAAGATGCCGGTAAATTTAAAGGATCAACGGATTCAACTGAATGGATCATTGTTTCTGAAGGAGATGATTCAACTTTTTTGGGATATGAATCATTAGAATCTAAATCTCAAATTCGGCGATATACGTTTCAGGGTGATTCTATTTTTGTTGTATTGGACCAAACTCCATTTTACGCCGAATCCGGTGGACAAATAGGTGACATGGGGACAATTAATGGGCGAGGGGTCGAGCTTACAGTATCGGATGTGAAAAAAGAGAATAATTCCTTTATTCATATTTGCAAAGGAGTGATGACTGTACAGGGAGAAGTTAATTGTAAAGTGGATGCATCTCGACGGCAGTCCACTATGAATAATCATACTGCAACCCATTTAATGTATAAAGCACTCAAATATATCTTAGGAGATCATGTCAATCAAGCAGGCTCATTAGTCCATCCAGATTATTTAAGATTTGATATAACCCATTTTGAAAAGATAACTGCAGATCAAATTAAGGAAATTGAATCAATTGTTAACAAGCAGATTTTGTTAAATACAAAGTTAGACGTTACAATTAAAAGTTTTGATGATGCCAAGGCAGCAGGAGCTGAAGCTCTTTTCGGCGAGAAATATGGTGATGAAGTTCGTGTGGTCAGGGTTGGCGATTATTCTTTAGAACTCTGTGGTGGAACCCATGTGAAACAGACAGGTGATATTGGTTCTTTCAAGGTTACAGAAGAAGCATCCCTTTCTTCGGGTGTAAGGCGGATTGTTGCCATTACAGGACAAAAAGCAGTTGAAGAGATGCAATCCAATGCTACAGTTTTATCAATATTGCAACAATTGCTTAATACACCACCATCTGGGATGGCAGAAAGAATATCTATTCTGCTCCAAGAGAAAAAAGATCTTGGCAAAAAATTAAAACAGAAAAAAAATCAGTCATCTTCAGAAATTGACCTGTTATCCGGCTCTGAAACCGTTGGAGATCATACTATTATCATAAAAAAATTATCTGTCGAAACAATTGATGAATTGAAAGGTTTAGGAGACCAATTGTTTAATAAATTGACCAGCGGAATTGGCGTCTTTTTCAGCGAAGGTGATGAAAAACCATTTGCCGTAGTTGTGGTTTCAAAAGATTTGAATGAAAATGGGATTTTTGCAGGAAAATTGGCGAAAGAGATTGGATGGTTTATGGGCGGCGGCGGCGGCGGTAAATCTCATCTTGCCACTGCAGGTGGGAAAGAGAATGCTGCAATCACTCCTGCGTTGGAAAAAACAAAAACATTATTAATTAAGAAATTAAAGAGCTAGAATGAAATGCAGTTTGAATGTGTAGAAAAAGATTATTTCATTTATATTGAAAAAAATGAAAAGGTTATGGACACAATAAGCCAGTTTTGTAAGGATCAGGGAATTACGAATGCAAAGATTTCAGGGATCGGTGCAGTAAAAAAAACCGAAATTGGCGCTTATGCTCCCATCGCTAAAGAATATATCCGTAAACCCTTCCCTAAAGTTTGGGAATTGGTCAATTTTGAAGGGAATGTTACCCTGAAAGATGGAATTCCTTTTGTCCATGCCCATGTGGTTTTATCCGATCATGATATGCAAACCGTCGGTGGTCATTTGTTTGAAACTACCGTCGCCGCCGTAGGTGAGTTTTTCCTGCGAAAATTTGACGGGACTTCTTATCGTAAACTCAATGAAGATGTAGGTCTGCCTTGTATTTGTTTAGATAAAAAGTTCGAAATATCATGAAAAAAATAATTCATACGCCTGATGCACCGGCGGCTATCGGGACTTATAATCAGGCCGTGCAATCCAACGGCTTTATTTATACAGCCGGGCAGGTAGGAATTGTCCCTGGCACAGGAAAAATAATTGAAGGAGGAATCAAATCTGAAACATTTCGTGCATTACAGAATATTGATGCAATTCTTAAAGCTGCTGGTGTAGATAAATCCCATATCGTCAAACTCACCGTTTTTGTTACGGATCTAAGAGGATTCAATTATGTGAATGAATCATTTAAAGCATTTTTTAGTGGCATTGACTTTCCTGCAAGGTCCACGGTAGAGGTGTCTGAATTACCCTTGAATGCCAAAGTCGAAATTGAATGTATTGCATTTGTGTAAACGAATGAGATTACAATTCCCCATCATTCTAATATTAATGATCGGTTTTGTTTTCGCTTTACCATTAAAAGAAGAAAAATTAAAAAATTCAAAAATAGCATTTTACTGGTCTTTAGTTCCCGGACTTGGACAGGCATATAATGGGAAATGGGTGAAATCAATTAGTATTGCCGGATTAGAATTAGCGGCATGTGCTGCCTGGGTTGAAAACAAAAATTTTTATAATAATTATGACACAGATGTTAATCCTAACAAGCTTCCAAAGCATCGGTATCTTGAAAAAAGAAACAAGTATGCCTGGTGGATCGGCTTCATTTATGTATATGGCATGATTGATGCAGTAGTAGATGCACATTTACACAATTTTGATCATTTAATGGCAAGTCCATTAGAAAGTGAAAAAAAGGAAAAAATTATAGATGCAGAGTAGAGAACAATGGGGATCAAGACTTGGATTTATCTTAGCTGCATCCGGATCGGCTGTAGGGCTGGGAAATATCTGGAAATTCCCACATATGGCTGGAGAAAATGGGGGTGGAGCGTTTACAATTGTATATTTACTTTGTATTCTAATTGTTGGACTTCCCATCGTAATTGCTGAATTTGTTTTAGGACGAAAAACGCAACTTAGCCCAGTTGGCGCATTTGAAAAAATATCGCCAAAATCCAATTGGAAATGGGTTGGGATGCTGGGTGTAGCATCCGCTTTTGTGATTCTTTCTTTTTATGGTGTTGTTGGTGGTTGGACTCTAAAATATACTCTCATATCTCTAACGGGTGGGTTTACTAAGTTAGCAGGTAATCCGGATATGTCGGGTTCACTATTTAATTCATTTATCACTGGATCTTTAGCACCCGTCATCTGGCAGATAATTTTTATGGCATTCACCATTTTTGTCATTGTACAAGGCGTGAAAGGCGGAATTGAAAAGTGGACAAAAATTATGATGCCTGCGATTTTAGTGATCTTAATTGTGCTCATGATTCGAGGGCTAACGCTTCCCAATGGAATGCAAGCCTTGGATTTTTTGTTTAAACCAAAATTTGAAGACTTAACAGCATCAAGTATTGTTCTTGCATTGGGACATTCTTTTTTCACACTGAGTTTAGGTATGGGAACGATGATCACTTACGGTAGCTATTTACGGAGAGATCAGAATCTCTTATCGTCGGCTTTATGGGTTATTCTATTGGATACATTGATTGCTATGATGGCAGGTGTGGCTATTTTTGCAACAGTATTTGCAATGGGTGCTGACCCAGGAGCTGGTCCGGGATTGATCTTTGTTGTTTTGCCAACAATATTTCCTAAAATTGCCGGGGGTGCAGTTTGGGGAACATTATTTTTCTTTCTACTT
>CAXCBH010000045.1:0-8505 GCA_963980675.1 uncultured bacterium
GGGAGGAATGAGCCTAAAAGACATCATAAATTCGGTTCAGTCTAAGATTGAATCAGCACAAGACCGGGGTGGCTTTAGTCACCCCGTTCAGCTTATAGCCATTACAAAAACTCATCCATTTTCATTGATTCAAGAATGCTATAATGCGGGAACAACATCCATAGGCGAGAACCGAATACAGGAGGCATCTAAAAAATTTGAATCCTTTGATACAATGCCAGATATTTCCCGGCGCTTCATCGGGCATCTCCAATCCAATAAAGTTAATAAATGTCTTGAATTGTTTGACACGGTTGATTCAGTAGACTCAGTTAAACTTCTAAAAAAAATTTCGAACGCTGCATTAAAACGGAAAAGAACAGTTCCCGTTCTTTTAGAGATTAATACGAGCGGCGAACTTCAAAAACATGGATTTTCACCAAACCAAATAGATGAAATTACCGAATGCTTTAATCTACACAGCATTAATATAGAAGGCCTTATGACTGTAGGGCCTCTTACTGCAGACAAGAAAAAAATTAGAGATTCATTTATACAACTACGGACTTTGAAATCAAGAATCAACCAAGCGGTCAATCAATCTAATATGACTGAACTCTCTATGGGTATGAGCGGAGATTATGAAATTGCAGTGGAAGAAGGCTCAACCATGGTACGGTTAGGCACCGCTTTGTTTGGGGTGAGAAATATATTTTAAAATTCTATTTCAGGGGATCCAGCCAAGGAATCACAAAGTCCAACAAACGTCTATAACTCATACTCACCTGCCATACGCCTACTCGTTGGGCTAGTTCACCCTCAATCCCCGCAAAAACACCTTCAATAAAAAAAGGTTTCTGTATATTTAAACTTATACCACCCACATCCAGGTTCCACAATCCGCCAAATCCAACCGTTACCACCGTTGCTCGAGAATTAGGGGCTTCAAACCCATTCCAATAAGCCGTTGTTGTATGCCGCATAACAACGTTGGTGCCCAAGGATCCGTTTATTGCAGAAATTTTCTTAGAAAACCCAGTGAGAGAAAGATCGTATATATCAGAGGCCTTAAAACCATAGTCGTTTTCTGCGAGAGCCTTTTCAACATAAATTGTTCCACCCATGAAAACAGGGTTTGTCACTTTCTTTTTAAATAATTGAATTTCGACACACCCCTTATAAACCCCCTCGCTCAAGGCAAAATGACGATGGTCTGTTTTTTCATTACCACTCAAAAAAAAGGGATCAGACGACAATGTGTTCTTAGATGGAAAAATAAATCCACCACCTAAAAACAAACGCTTCCCAGGTCCCTGCCCGTCATTGAAAACAAGGTAGCGAAGCATAAGTTTTGTATCGCCAAGATATCCCCCGATCGCATTGATAAAATTACTTTCTGTGCCCTCATTTCGATGATGGATCGTTGTGTCCCCCGCCCACGTCATGGTTCGCCGGCCAAGGGTTTTGTTAATGGTTAAATTCCAATAATTGGACAGACCGATAGTTAAAGATGGGTTGATAATAACAGATGTTAATGTGCCCTCATGGTCAAACCCCTCACCAGATTCAGGGATGGCTTCGTGCCACCAGTCTATGTATTGGTTTGAATTATCAAGGCCAAACATGATCTGTCCAGCCCAAAGGCCCACGCCTCGATCAGAATTGCCGACCGGCAATGATGGATTACTTCACAGTGCTCACTGGCCTCGTAGGGATAAGGTTAACAAAAGGAATGTAATAATGTATTTCATCGGGAAAGAAATTAAGTCTCTATTTTATCAAAACTAAATAAACAAAAACTCAACCCTTCAATAAAATGATGGAATTTAACAAAAGAGATGTTTTTTATATTTATATCAAGACCAGCGGTACTTTGCCAAGCCGGATTTAATGGTGCCTACGCAGGCGCACCTTTAGATTGGGCCAATTCTTTTGCAACACTTATCCCGAGTTTAATATTATTAATCGCTAAAGCCTGATTTGTTTCCAAGCTTCTCCCGGATGTTTTATCCAAGATGTCTTTTAGTAAAAAAGGTGTTAAGTCTTTTCCCGTAATATTTTGTGTTACTGCCGCTTTGCAAGAAGCGTTAATAATTGACTCAATTTCTTGTGTTGGAATCTCGTTTTTTTCAGGAACAGGGTTCGCCACCAAAATAGCGGAGGAAATTCCCGAAGAAATATTTGCTTTATAAATGTTGGCAATCTCATGGTCAGATTCCACTGAATGAATTCCTAAAATACCAGATTCCCTTGAATAAAAGGCGGGAAATTCACCTGTTTTATAGCCCAAAATAGAAATACCCAACGTTTCCATCATTTCAATTGTTTGAGGTAGGTCCAGAATTGCCTTTGCCCCGGCAGAGACAACAACCATGGGAATTTCTGCCAAGGCTGATAAATCCTGAGATACATCAAAGGAATATTCTGCGCCGCGATGCACACCACCAATGCCACCAGTGGCAAAAACAGATATTCCCACCTGGTGAGCAATGTGCATCGTTGAAGAAACGGTGGTCGCACCATGCCACTTTTCCGCAATTGCTATGCCCAACTCCCTACGGGATGTTTTTCTTACAGAATCATCCTCGGCTATAAACTTAAGTAGGCCTTCTTCCAATCCTACATAAATCTCTCCATTAATAATAGCAACCGTCGCAGGGGTAACTCCTCGACCCCGACAAAGCGCCTCCCCCCGTTGTGCAAATTTCAGATTATCCGGGAAAGGCATACCGTGAGCTATAATGGTTGACTCTAATGCCAAAATAGGGTGTCTAGCTTTAAGGGCCAGCTGAACATCTCTAGAAGTATGAATTTTCATTATAAATCACTCATTGCTTCGAGTTTAATTTCTATGCTTATTTTTAATTGAATATGAAAAATATTGACCCCAAAAGATACAACCTTTCATCACGAACTAGGTTACGACAAATTGGAAATAACAATATTTCCATTGTCATAGATCGTAAAAGTCGCATCATTATGAAAGACGGTCAAAGAATAATAAAACAAGCACAAGCCATCCATCAAGTTAATTCGAACATGATAGTTACAGTTTTAACATCGGCTCCCGTTTGTAGTAAAACGCGAGCACTTCTATTAGAAAAACATATTTATTTTAGAGAATTATAATCATGTTTCGATTTATTTTTCCTCAGGATAAACAAATTTCCAAAGAAGTGTTTAACCTGGCGCTACCCGTCATTGTAAGCAATTTGAGTCGAGTACTTATGAGCATGGTAGATGTTGCCATGGTTGGGCGGCTCGGTGCTGAAGCATTAGCCGCCACAGGGATGGGAGCAATGCTTCTTTGGGGGGCCCTCAGTTTTGTCTTGGGGATAAGAACAGGTGTTCAAACGTTGGCATCCCGTCGCTTGGGACAAAAGATTGATAAAGAATGTGGCACCGCACTCCACAATGGATTGCTCATGGCTACGGTCTATGCACTACCAATTTCATTGGCGGGCTGGCTTTGGGCCAAGGCCCTGATCCCATTTTTTATTCAAGACACAACCGCCACACGCCTCGCCACAGATTATACATCCATTATTTTTATCAGTCTTTTATTTTCAGCATACAGCTTCGTTTTCCAGGGTTTTTTTACGGGGGTGGAAAAAACTAGAATACACATGAGTGTGACAGTCACCAGTAATGCTATCAATGTATATCTTAATGCGGGGCTCATTTATGGCTCCGATGGCGTGACGCAATTTTTTGCAGATAAAATACCATCCCTATCTTTTTTATCTAGTCTTTGGCAATGGACAACTTTTCCAGCGATGGGCGTGAAAGGAGCCGCCATTGCAACTCTCATCGCTTCTACTTTTATGGCGGCGCATTATTTTTCATTTCTTTTTTCCAATCAGATAAAAGACCGTTTTTCTGTTTTTAATCTTTCCACAGATAGAACGATGATGATGCGACAGTTAAAGCTTGCTCTTCCTCAGGGAATTCAAGAGGCGGTAATCGCTGCGGGGTGGTCTGTTTTTTATAAGATCATGGGTATGATTGGCCTAATAGAACTTGCCACTACAGAATTATTATTCACTATTATGCACGCATCATTTATGCCGGCGTTGGGAGTAGGACAAGCCTGTGCAACATTGGTTGGAAAATACATGGGTGAAGAGAAAATTCACAAGTCCGAAGCAAGCATTAAGGAATCTATACGGATTTCAGTTTATATAATGGGAACCATGGGAATGAGTTTTATTTTAATTCCGGAATATTATCTTTTTCTATTTACAAACGATCCTGAAATAATTCGAATAGGTGTTTTTGGCTTAAGAATGATTGGAGCTGTGCAGTTTTTAGACGCCATCGGCTTCACGCTTTGGTTTGCTCTTTCGGGCGCCGGAAACACTCTTTTTCCTGCAGTGGTCGAATCATGCCTAACGTGGGGTGTAATTGTTTTGGGAAGTTATGTTTTTGGAGTGGTGCTGAACTTAGGGTTTAAAGCGCCCTGGCTATTATTTCCTGTTTACATGGGTCTTTTCGCCGGGATCATGGTGTGGAAGATTTCAAAAGGAGACTGGAAGGAAATTGAAGTATAATTTAGTCTGTAGGCTCTTCTGTGGATAAGTAAATTATTTATCGTAACTTTCAGGCTCAAAATAACTGTCTATCTTTAAATTATTTATGATGAATCCCTACAGTGATCCCGATCCACAAGAAACACAGGAATGGATCGAATCTATAGAAGATGCCCTAGAAGAACATGGGTATGAGCGCACGCGACACCTTTTGGAAACACTTATTGATTATGCCCAATCAAAGGGTGCGCGACTTCCCTTTAATACAACGACTCCTTTTGTAAATACGATTTTACCAAGCCAACAGCCGGCGTATCCCGGCGATCGCGAAATTGAAAGAAAAATAAAATCTATTGTTCGCTGGAACGCCATGGCTATGGTGACAAAAGCCAATACAGAAACACCTGGAATTGGAGGCCATATTTCAACTTATGCATCCGCCGCAACGCTTTATGAGGTGGCTTTTAATCATTTTTTCAAGGGAGCAGATCACCCGGACGGACAGGATCTAGTTTTTTTCCAGGGTCACGCATCCCCAGGGATATATGCGCGAGCGTATTTGGAGGGTAGATTCAACAATGATCACCTACATAATTTCCGACGTGAATTATCAAATAATGGAGGTTTATCGTCCTATCCTCACCCATATCTTATGCCGGAATTTTGGCAGTTCGCCACGGTATCCATGGGGCTTGGACCAATCATGGCCATCTATCAAGCTAGATTCATGCGCTACATGATTGATCGTCATTTTATGGAGGATACTGGCCGGAAAGTATTCGCCTACCTTGGAGATGGAGAAATGGATGAACCCGAATCACTGGGTGCGCTTACATTGGCATCTCGGGAAAACTTAGACAATCTTGTTTTCATCGTGAATTGTAATTTACAGAGATTAGATGGCCCTGTCCGCGGGAATTCAAAAGTAATTCAGGAACTGGAAGGTGCCTTTCGGGGCGCGGGATGGAATGTGATTAAAGTGATTTGGGGTTCTGATTGGGACGAACTTTGGGAAAACGACCATGATGGGTTACTTTTAAAGAGATTTGAAGAAGTTGTCGATGGCGATCTTTTGAAGTATGTCGTTGAAGGCGGTGCGTATATCCGGGAACATTTTTATGGGAAATATCCCGAACTTTTAAAACGGGTTGAACATATTTCTGATGAGAAATTGGCGAAAATGAGATTAGGAGGCCATGACCCTATGAAAATTTATGCGGCTTACAATGAAGCGATAAATTTTAAGGGAAAACCAACTGTGATACTGGCTCGCACCATTAAAGGGTATGGCCTAGGTGAAGCGGGCGAAGGTCGGAATATCACCCACAATCAGAAAAAACTGAACCAAAGTGAGCTCCTGTATTTTAGGGACAGATTTAATGTTCCACTTTCCGATGAAGAAGCTATAAAGGCGCCATTTTATCGTTTTGATAAGGATAGCGCGGAATACAAATATTTAAATGAAAAACGAAATGCATTAGGTGGTTCGATGCCGATTCGCACAAATAGATCCACCACATTGGATATCCCGGATATTTCAATTTTTCAGGAATTATTAGATGGAACTGATGAAAGAAAAATTTCTACGACAATGGCTTACGTACGCCTTTTAACATTATTAACAAAAGATAAATCCCTTGGTAAACATATAGTCCCCATCATTCCGGATGAAGCACGTACTTTCGGAATGGATCCACTTTTTCGACAGCTGGGGATTTATGCTCACAAAGGACAACTCTATGACCCGGTGGACTCAGACCAGTTCCTGTATTATAAAGAAGTAAAAAATGGCCAGATATTGGAAGAGGGGATAAATGAGGCCGGTTCTATTTCATCCTTTATCGCTGCCGGAGTAAGTTACAGTACGCACGGCATCAAAATGATTCCCTTCTATATTTATTATTCCATGTTTGGCTTTCAGCGTATCTGGGATTTTATCTGGGCTGCTGGCGATATGCGGGCCCGCGGCTTTTTACTAGGCGGGACGGCCGGAAGAACCACACTGAACGGTGAGGGACTCCAGCACCAGGAGGGACATAGTCATCTTGCTGCTGCCGCAACACCCAACATAAAAGCATATGACTTGGCGTATGCCTACGAGATTGCAACAGTTATCCACCATGGCATGAAAGAAATGTGCGAGGATGATAAAGATGTGATTTATTACCTCACTCTTGAGAATGAAAATTATGCGCACCCATCCATGCCGGACGGTATTGGCGATCATATTATCAAAGGATTGTATAAAACTCGATCCACAGAAAAACCAATCATACGATTGTTTGGAAGTGGACCTATTATAGGGGAAGTTGTTGCGGCCGCAGAACTATTAATAAAAGATTGGGGTATAGAGCCGGGTATCTGGAATGTCACCAGTTTTAGCGAACTTCGTCGAAATGCAGAGGAAGTTGAAAGATGGAACTTGATCAACCCCGATAAGGAACCAAGACAATCCCATTTAGAGCGGTGTTTAAGCAAAAATCGTGTTCCTACGGTTGCTGCATCTGATTATGTAAAAATGGTTTCCGAACAAATTGGGCCCTATGTTCCTGGTCCTTATTATGCATTAGGTACGGATGGATTTGGTCGTAGCGATACGCGGGAAAATCTGCGCCATTTCTTTGAAGTAGACCGCTATTATATTGTTCTGACCGCTATTCGTGCGCTGGCGCTGGATGGAAAAATGAACATGTCAAGAGTAGATGATGTCATGAAGAAATATAATTTAGACCCAGAAAAATCAAGCCCCATAACGGTTTAGGAAATACCATGATTAAAGAAGTTATATTACCAGATTTAGGAGAAGGAATTGACGGCGCCGAAGTAAGCGAAGTAAGTGTTTCCGTAGGCGATATTGTTGAATCTGATGATACTATATTGGTGTTAGAATCAGATAAGGCATCCATGGAAATCCCAGCAGATGTCAATGGAACCATTACCGAAATATTGGTTTCGGCGGGAGACGAATTGAAACCGGGCCACATCCTCATGAAGATTGAATTATCAGGAGATGCACCTAAAGAAAAAGTGCCCGTGGAAGAAAAAACCCAAAAAGAAAATTCACCACCCCAATTCGAAAGCGCAGGACCAAAACTTCATTTGGAAGATTTGAGTTCTAGCAATACTGTGTTTGCGTCGCCCGGCGTCCGAAGATTAGCGAGAGAGCTAGGAATCAACCTTCAGGTCATTAAAGGATCTGGACAAAAAAACCGCATTACAAAAAATGACTTAAATAGCTATATCAAGCTGCAGATGGCCATATCGTCAGGTAATATTCCCGCCCAAAAACAAGAGATTGATTTTTCACAGTGGGGAGAAGTTGAAGTACAAAAGCTCACTAGAATTAATCGCATCACCGGCCAACGACTTCAACAAGCTTGGCAGACCATACCCCACGTAACTCAATTTGATAATGCCGATATCACCGATTTAGATAGCTATAGAAAAAAATTAAAAACAAAAGCTGCAGAGCAAGATATAAAAGTAACATTTCTACCGTTTTTAATGAGGGCCGCAACCATCGTTTTAAAAGAAATGCCCGAGTTTAATAGCTCCCTAGATCACACAGACCAAAATTTAGTATTGAAAAATTATTATCATTTGGGAATTGCCGTAGACACGCCGTTCGGACTTACTGTTCCGGTGGTGCGAGATGTGGATCAAAAATCAATTATAGATCTATCGTCAGAACTCATGGATTTAAGTTCCCGCGCCCGAGAAAAAAAATTAAAACCCGATGAAATAAAGGGAGGAACATTCACTATTTCTGGTTTGGGCGGTATTGGTGGAACCGGGTTCTCGCCCATCGTAAATCCACCGGAGGTGGCCATCATGGGCGTATCTAGGAGCGTTTGGAAACAGGTATACGATAAAGCAACTGGAGAATTTAAAACACGATTCATAATGCCATTTTCGTTATCATATGATCATCGGGTAATTGATGGTGCATCCGCCGCCACCTTCACATCCAGATTTGCATCAGTCCTTTGTGACCTAT
>CAXCBH010000046.1:0-8487 GCA_963980675.1 uncultured bacterium
GTTCCCATAGCACCATCAAGAAGTAAAGGTTTTTTCATCAATCCTTTTTCTTTTTCAAGGCTGGAATAAAATAATACAGGGCGATGCTTATGCTGATAATACCAATCCCAACCATAGACTCAAATGTGGATTCCCTTAATGAATAGTACAATATCCAGCAATTAATAATAAGGTAGACCATGGGTGTAAATGGATAAGCCCAAACTTTATAAGGACGATCAAGATCAGGTTCATTGACACGCAGGATAAATAGAGCAATCACTGTAAATATCGTTATAAAAATAAAAGAAATACCAGCATACATCAGCACCTGTTCAAAGGATGATGTGAGAATAAAGAAAAATGATATACCCAATTGAACCCAAAAAGCATTCAAAGGAATGTTATTCGAATTCTTTTCTTTTAAAAATCCGATTAACGCATAATCTTCTCCCATGGCCTGCATGATTCTTGGACCAATGTAAATATAACTACTGACGGTAGATAAAAGTAAAATAGAAATGCCGAGTCCAATGATCTTTGCTCCCATTTCACCAAATATTCGAATACCTGAAATGTAGCCCACTTCCACTTGCCCCACTATAGCATCCGTAGGAGTAGAATACAAAAACACATAATTCAATAAAACATAAAGCACCATGACAAAGGCTGTTCCCAATAGCATGGATCGCGAAATATTCTGTTTTGGATCGTGGATCTCTCCCGCAACATAAACCGCTGAATTCCATCCCGTGTAGGCATAGGATACCCAAACCAAACTCACAGCGAAGCCGGAACTCAATAATACTGCTCCATCTCCGACTTTTGGCCAAATAGAAATGGCTTGGGGCGCCTCCATAAATAATCCAAATGCGATAAAGATCAAGATTAAGCCAATTTTTATTGTGGTAGAGCCATCTTGAAATTTTATTCCCCATTTTATACTTATCATATGGAGTCCATGAAAACCTAAAATGACAATTGCAGCAATCAATGTTTGATCCAATCCCTGGGCGACAGCAGACAAATAACTTCCCAAAGCCATGGCTGCCAAAACTGCGGGCGCAGTAAATCCTACGGTGGCTGAGACTATTCCTGCTGCAAAACCAATGGATGGATGGATGATGCGGCTTAATAAATGGTATTCGCCACCAGAGCGTGGCAACGCTGTTCCCAATTCGCTATATACCAATGAGCCACACAATGCCACAATGCCACCTACAATCCAGAGCATCATTAAGGGGAATACGGATTGAATATCTACCAGTTGATAACCTAGACTAGTAAATACACCCGTGCCTATCATGGAAGCGACAACAAAAGAAGTTGCCGTCCAGACAGAGAGATGTCTTCCAGTTACAGGTTTTGCCAAGGATCAGTAGCGAAAAAAATTGTATGCGAGAAATAACCACCCGAAAATGAAACATAGTCCGCCAATGGGCGTGATTGCTCCAAGCCATCTTATGTTGGTTAAAACCAACAAATAAAGACTTCCAGAAAAAATGACAATACCAACGGTGATAAGAGTAGCAGGCAATTGAATGATTTCTTGGGAAACCTGGAAACCAATCGAACCAATTATTAATAATCCAAGAGCATGGTACAAATGATATCGAACACCGGTCTCAAAAATGGCAAGGTCTTCCGGCAAAACTTTGGATTTTAAAGCATGGGCACCGAATGCGCCTAGTAAGACGGCTAATCCAGCCAGGGATGCCCCAACAATCAGCCAGGTTTTCATCTATGATTCGGAGCGCTGGATCACAGTCCGCATGGGGAATGGGATCTCGATACCCTCATCATTGAAGCGTTTATGTAGTTTTTTCACAAACGCATGAATGATGGGGTTCTGATCACCGTATTTATTCCCACGGAAATAAACCATGAAATCAATGCTAGATTGCCCAAATCCTCTAAACTTAAATGATGGTGTCGATTTTTTATTCATTTCATCCATATTTTGATGGAGATCGTTGGCTACTTCCATCACCACACGTTCAACCACATCCAAATCAGAATCATATCCAACTCCCACAGGGATTTTCACAGAAAAGCTGGGATCACCACTGTCGTAATTCTTGATAATGGCATTGGACAATTTCGTATTCGGAATATGAATTATATTGTTTGTCCGCTCAAGCATTTTCGTATTCCGCCAGGTAATATTTTGTATATATCCCATTTCACCAGAATCTAAACTAACAAAATCGCCCGGTTGAACTTTTTTACTCAATAAAATATGGAGACCAGCAAATACATCAGTAAGTGTATCCTTGAGTGCAAGAGAAACAGCCAAGCCACCAATACCCAAAGCAGTAAGCATCGGCGCGATAGAAATGTCTAAAGCATCCAAAATAACGAGAAGACCAATACTATAGACCGTGATCCACACAAAATTGGTAAACATAGTCGTTGACGGGAATCCACCTCCTTGTTTCTTCGACCAGAGATCAAGTAAACCTACAATTAATTTTGCGGCTGCATGTGTGATCGATGCCATCAAGATAATGATAAGGAAGTTGGAAACATACAGCCCAAAAGGTTCAGCAATTTCAACATCACGGAGTGCCAGAGATAATGCAGCCCAGAAAAACCAGAGAACGATCTGTGATTCAACTGCATGCAGGATTATATCGTCCCCTTCCCATTCAGATGTTAATGCTGCTTTTTTAAGGCGAGTATGGACAACCTGTTTAAATATCATTCCCAACACTGTACCTATAAAAACGATGGTAGCAGGTATAAACCAGGTATTCATTAGCTGATTCGATTGGATTAATTCAAAAATATCATTCATTTTAATCAAACTTCACAGACACTAGCTGTGAAATTCCTTTTTTCTCCTGAGTTACACCATACATGTAGTCGGCAATTTCCATCGTTAATTTATTATGGGTTACAATGATGAATTGAGTTTCATCACAAAATTTGGAAAGAACCCGAGTGAATTTATGAATATTCACATCATCTAATGGTGCATCAACCTCATCCAAAATACAATACGGGCTTGGTTTAACCTGGTATATAGCAAAAAGAAGTGAAATCGCTGTAAGTGCTTTTTCCCCACTGGATAACAATCGTAAGGATGTATTTCGTTTGCCAGGCGGTTGGGCTTCGATTCCAATATCTGCTTCAAGCGGGTCCGGGTCCCCAACTAATTTTAACGAAGCAGTGCCTCCTTCGAAAAATAATTGAAATAATTTTTCAAAATTTGTCTTTATCATATCAAAAGTTTCCTGGAACCTTTTCCGAGCCACTTTATCAATTTTACGAATAGTTTCTCGAAGATTCTCTTCAGATTCAATTAGATCATCTCTTTGGGTCAACAATATTTCAAGTCGTTCATTTTCTTCATCATGTTCATCCTGAACGGCCATATTCACTGGACCGATATTTTCTAAAGTCCTTTGAACTTTATGGATCTCTATTTCCAATTGTTCTTCAGATTCATCAACGATCAATTCTTTTGGAACATTTTTATTATATCTGTCACGAATTCTTTCTTCTACCAATCGAATCATTTGATTTGTTTCAGTTGCTTCTAATTGGGCATTTTTCAAATCTTCAAGAATCTGCTCACGATTTTTTTGTTCTGCAGCAATACGAGCTTGAACTTCTTCAATATTTTGGTATGTTTCGCGATAAACAGATTGTTTTAAATCCAAGATGGATCGCTGTTTCTGAATCTCAGCATTCAATATTTGTAATTCTTTTTCACCTTCCGTTATTTCTCTATCCAAATCCATTTTTCTTGCTTGAAGTTCTTCAACTTCAGTCTTTATTTTTTCTTGTCTGATATATAATTCATCTTGAGATTCATCACCAGAAGATTTCTTAAATTTGAGTTGATCTCTCCGAGTTTGCAATTCGATTAAATTGATCCGTATATCTTGTACTTTTTGCTGGTAATCATCTCGTTCTTTTCTGGCAACCAACATTTTCTCATTGAATTTTTCCACTTTCGATTGAAATGAATCAAGAGATTCCTGTGCTTTATCCATGGTAGGTTGAAGCAATTTCAATGCTTGACTAGATTGTTTCAATAATGATTTAGTCTCTTCTAATTCCTGCTTCGCAGATTGAATCGCTTCAAAGGTCTGTGTTTGTTGGAATTCACTTCGAATTAATTCCGTCTCTAGCTGAGATAAAACTTGAGCACAGTTTTCTACAGCGCGAAGGTTTTCTTTTACTATGGAATGGTTAGATTGAATCTCATCAAAAAGTGTTTTTGATTTATGATTTAATTCTTTTTCTTTATTCAAAAGACTATCCAGGTCAGTTGAAATGGAGTCCAGTTTTTTCTGACGACCCATCAAATTTCCATGCTCTGAAACTTGTCGACTCTTAAGAATTAAGTCACTTCCAGAATAGGCGCCGGAAAGATCAACT
The DNA here is from genome assembly GCA_963980675.1 of uncultured bacterium. Taxonomy (GTDB): domain Bacteria; phylum Fidelibacterota; class Marinisomatia; order Marinisomatales; family UBA1611. The sequence continues at coordinate 4,369 of CAXCBH010000046.1, forward strand.
AACCCCCACCCTTCAAAGTCTTTGGATTGAAGTGACTTTTGTAAATCAGTCACGATCAATAGATTACCTAATAAATAGCGTGCTAAAGGTTCCAATTCTTTACTCGTTTTTACTAAATCAGATGCACGCTTTATTACCAATTGATTTCTTGGAATATTTTTTAAATCTGTCTTCAGTTTTGTCGCTTCTTTTAATGGGATTACTGTAAAATCACCCGCTTGGTTTTCCCTGGCTTTTTCAAGTGTTGAAATGGCTTCTTTTTTATCTGTAGCAATTAAGCAATGGGATAAATCACCCAACCCAGATTCTAAAGCGTCGCGAAATTCTTCATCCACTTGGAACATATCTGCCACAGTGCCTAAAACACCTGGAAATAATCTCGGATTCTCTAAGACATATCTCGCCCCTTCAGGAAACCCTTCCCTTGATTCTAACAATTCACTGTAAAATTCACGTTGCCCTGATAAGGATTGAATCTGTGCAGAGACAGCATGCTTTTCTTCTGAAATAGAATCTCGATCACTTTTTAATAATGTAAGTTTAGAATCTGCCTTTTTTAAATTTGTTTTTGCAATTGAAAGATTTTTTTCAGCTCCATTTTTATCTCTTTTTAACTCGCTTTGGCTATTCGAATGTACTTTTTCTTGATTTTGTAAATCTGCGATTACTTTCAATGACTTATTAACGGCAATCTCTTTATCATTGACCAAGGCTTCTGTTCTATCAAATAAGGACCTGTCATTTGCAAGTTTACGTTGCAATTCCCATCGTTCATTCTGAGCATCATCTAATTTTTGAACAGTTTTTTGGTATGAAAGTTCTACTCTATCAAATGCATTTTTTTCAATTTTGTAGGATTCCAATTGTGCATCGATTGATGGAACCAAATCTTTCATTTCTTTGTCAAAATCAAGGCTTAATTGTTTCAAACTTTCAATCTTTGAACCATTTGCCAATCGTTCTCTTTCCAAACGGTCCACAGTTAATAAGGAGCCACGCCCTTGTTCAGTCCAAACAAGGATCTTATTTCTCAATGATTCACGTTTTTCATTCATATCAGACATGACTGACTGCATGCTGTTTAATTCAGTTCCCTGTGATTTGTATGCAGTTTGGAATTGTTCAAGCTCTTTTTCGTGTATGGATGATTCGGATGATTTAGATTCTCTCAAATGTTGGAATTCTTCAATTCTTGCCTGGAGTGGTGCTACAATAGATTGATACCTGTGAACCTGAAGGAAGGCCAATTCAAGGTCCTTTATTTCGAGTGTTTCGGTTAAGGTCGCATGGCGTTTGAATCGTTTGAGTTGTAATCTCAAGCTATTCACCTTTTGTTCCACTTCTGCAATGATATCCTTTATCCGTTCTAGATCAGTCCGTGTGGCTTCAAATTTTCTTAATGTGGTTTTGCGTTGGCTTCTATATTTATGAATCCCAGCAGCTTCTTCGAACATTTTCCTGCGATCATCACCCGTTTCTGATAGAATCTGTTCAATCATTTTCAATTCAATTACAGAATAGGCATCAGCGCCCATACCCGTGTCTACGAAAAGATCCATAATATCTTTCAATCTACATTGGGTTTTATTTAGATAGTATTCAGATTCACCACTACGAAATACTCGTCGAGCAATTTCGATATCATTATATTCCAAAGGAAGTTTACCAGCATTGTTATGTACAGTCATGGAAACTTCACAAACTCCCAGTGGTTTTGTCCCATCGGCACCATTAAAGATTACATCTTCCATTTTCCCACTTCGAAGTACGCTGTATTTTTGCTCACCTAATACCCACCGAATGGCGTCAACAATATTAGTTTTTCCACAACCATTAGGACCCACTACGGTGGTAATCCCTTGGCCGAGTTTCATGACTTCCTTATTGGCGAAAGATTTAAAGCCATGCATTTTTAGTTCAGATATATACATGAGTACTGGTAAGAATGTGGTCGATGAATTTACAGGAATTCTATCGAGAATTCCACAGGGAGATTATACCTAAAATACCTAGAATGAAACAACTTGGGGATAAATGAAAGTTGATTTTAACCTGGCGGCCACCCAAATGTTCGCCCACCCATTAAATGTAAATGGATATGAAAAACGGTTTGTCCACCAGCTTCATTACAATTAAATCCCGTTCTGTAGCCTGCTTCGGCGATTCCTTCTTGTTTTGCCAATTCTGAAGCAGTTCGAACCAATTCTCCCACTAATTCATTATGTTTCTGTTCCAACTCGTTCAAAGTGGGAATATGGATTTTTGGGATAATCAAAATATGGGTTGGAGCAGCCGGGTTAATATCCCTAAATGCGAGAAGTCTTTTATTCTCAAATACTTTGTCTGCGGGAATATCCCCTGAAATTATTTTGCAAAATAAACAATCATCCATGATGCCAACCTAATTAATTAGTTCATTTAAAACAGCCAAAGAATTTAAAGCTGCTGTTTCTGCCCGCAGGCGTCTTCCTCCTAAATTGAAAAATAAAACGCCAGCATTTTTCATTTGCCCAATTTCATTTTCTGTAAAATCTCCTTCAGGCCCAATGATCACGGTGAGATTTTTATCTAATTCCAATTCAGATAATGATTTGTCTGCACCTATAAGCCCGGAAATAAACTGTCCATCCGAATTTTTCAATAATTTTTTCATATCTATTGGCTCATGAAGCACTGGAAACCGACTTCTGCAACACTGCTTTGCAGATGAAATAACTATCTTTTGACTTCGTTCAAAATTCATAGTTTTTTTTACACACCTCTCGAGAATCAACGGTTGAATTTCATTCACACCTAATTCAGTGGCTTTTTCCAGCAACAACTCAAATCGATCTCTTTTAATCAGAGCCGACGCTAAGTTAACTGAACATTTGTTTTCACCTAAATCAGGTATTGATTCTTTGATTGTTCCAGAAACATTTTTTTCGATGGATTTTATTTTAGCATGGTATCCTATACCTGCTCCATCCAAAAGGCATATCTCATCTCCTTTTATTAACCGAAGAACTCGTGTAGCGTGATTAGATTCGGCTTTGTCTAATTGAAATGTGCTCCCATTAACATTATGGGGATTCACATAAAAGGCTTTATCCGGGGTCACTTTGCACGGCGATTAAAAGACAGATGGATCAGAAAACCGGAATAATCATTTTTACCATCTGTTTCTTTTTTTAAGGGCAAATATTCAAGACCAACCATGACCATAACAGATGATTGTCCAACTATTTTGAAATCGATGCCCACTCCAAAAAATCCACCTGAAGTATATTGAATATCAGGATTTTTCCATCGTTCACTGAAAGTCCCAAATTCCTCTCCATTAACTGTTGTAACTACGCCGCCTTTTATTGCAATAAAAGGCGAAAAATTATTCTCAATTTTTCCTACAAAAGGATAATAATTCCCACCAATAAACACCGGGAGCATAACTAAGCTTTTACCACCCACTGATTTGTATTGCCCCGTATAATAATCATAAACGATTGTTTCATCTTCGGCTTTAATATCATAGAACCTTAGTTCACCATTTAATGCCAATATTTCTGAAGCGTGAACATAATTACGCATAATAAACATGCCGGAACCACTGGAACCGATATCTAAGCCAAAACCATTGGCAACTTGGTCAAACTGTCCCAATAAAAAGACAGGAAATACAAATGTTAATAATTTATTCATAAGATAAAACCACTTTTCCAAACTGCATGCTAGATTCTAAATATTCATGAGCAGATTGAATTTCTGATATTGGAAATATACGATCAATAACCGGTTTTATTTTACCTTCATTCAATAATGTAAGTGCACCATCAAACGATGATATTGAGCCCATAGTCGATCCCAAGATAGATTGTTGCTTGAAAAATAAATGAGTCAAATTTAAATTGGCTTTAAATCCCGTGGTTGCTCCACAGGTCACAACACGTCCACCTCGAGCAAGACTTTTCATGGAAATATTCCAGGTTTCTTGCCCTACATGTTCAAAAACCACATCGATACCTTTTCCATTCGTGAGCGATTTTACTTCACCCAAAATATCATCTGTTTTATGATTCAAAATATGGTCTGCACCCAATAAGCCAGCTTTTTCACATTTTACATTGGTTCCTGCGATTGCAA
>CAXCBH010000047.1:0-8441 GCA_963980675.1 uncultured bacterium
GACTGTTCCGTTTTAGTGGGAATTCCTGTGCTGGGTCCGCCCCTCTGAACATTAATAACAACCAGGGGTAATTCTGTAATAACCCCCAAACCAAGTGATTCACCTTTAAGTGCAATTCCTGGACCCGAAGTCGCTGTTACTGCAAGTTTTCCAGCGAAAGCAGCACCAATTACGGATGCGATTCCTGCGATTTCATCTTCTGCCTGAAAAGTCTGAACACCGAAATGTTTCCAGATAGCAAGCGTGTGTAGTATATCACTGGCTGGTGTGATGGGATATCCACCATAAAACAATTTCAATCCTGATCTTTGTGATGCGGCTAAAAGTCCAAGTGATGTCGCCAGGTTTCCATTCATATTCCGGTAGTTTCCTGAAGGGAGATTTGCCTTTTCGACCTTATACCTTGTCATAAACAATTCAGTGGTATCCCCATAATTATATCCAGCGTTTAAGGCACGGGTATTGGCTTCAATAATGGCATCCTTTCCTTTAAATTTTTTCTTTAGCCATGCTTCAGTTGCATCCAAAGGGCGATCATACATATAAAAAAGAATTCCCAATGCGAAAAGATTTTTTGTTCTACCAACCAATTTCGGCGACAAATCTAAACCTTCACATGCTGCGGTGACCATTTTATTCATTTCAACAGGAATCAAGGTAAAATAATCATCTAGAGATCCATCTTCTATGGGATTGGATTCGTAACCTGCAAATTTCAGATTCTTTTTGGTGAATGCATCGGTATTGATAATTAAGGTTCCACCGGGAATTATTTCTTTTTGATGTACTTTAAGGGCCGCTGGATTCATGGCAACTAACACGTCCGGGTTAACACCCGGTGTATGAATATCCTTGGAAGAGAATTTGATTTGGAAAGCACTCACGCCAGCCAGAGATCCGGCGGGTGCTCGAATCTCTGCAGGAAAATCAGGGAGGGTACTTAAATCATTCCCGACGATGGCAGTTGTTTCAGTGAAACGGCCACCCGTTAACTGCATCCCATCGCCGGAATCACCAGCGAACCTAATGACGGCTTCATCAATTGTTTTGAATGTTTTTCCCATGGATATTTTTTATTTATAGAAAGGGTTAGAATTCCTGTGGAAGGGTAGCAATTTTTTTGGGGCGTGAAAAGAATTTAAATGTTTTCAATATTTCGTCAAAAAATCTGTATCGGAACTTAACAAGCTCATTCAGATTGTAGAAAGAAATTAATTCCCCTATCTTGGTAATTTATTTTTTAAGATTCCACTCCCTAACTAATATAAAATACACACATTTCCTATGAGCAGTAAATTTAATTACCCATTTAGCATGCGGATCCGGTACCGCATTGATAATTTTATGTCCAAGGGCAGTTCATCCATTTTTATTGCCCTGCTTGCCCTTTTCATGGTCGGGTTTCTGGTGATGGTCATCTTCCGAGTCATCGCCAATTATCTGATTCCGGATGAAACCCTTAGTAGTTGGATGGAAATTCCCTGGAGAGTTTATGTGGCTGTTATGGAAGGATCCGCAGCTGAAACGGATGGAGATAGCAACTGGGCAGCAAAAATGTCATCCATTATCGGTGTGATGATTGGATTGATCCTATTTTCAAGTATGGTTGCATTTATCACTAGTGTGTTTGAAGCCAAGTTAGCCGAATTACAGCGAGGAAGAAGCATTGTCCTGGAAAAAAACCATACTCTTATCTTAGGATTCGGTGATCGGATTATAGAAATCATTCGAGAACTTATAGAGGCAAATGAATCTGAACCGGATGCTGCCATTGTTATTCTGGCAGAAGATGACAAAGAAAGTATGGATAATATGATCCGAGATAATATCTCAGATTTTGTCACCACTCGGGTTATAACACGATCAGGAGTTGTCACCAACATCAAGAATCTAAAAAAGGTTATGGCAGAACAAGCTAAATCCATAATCATAATGAATAGTGCTGCCAGTTGGAGACCAAAAGAAGAACGAAAATTAGCAGATGCTCTCGTATTGAAATCCATTATGTCAATTATCGCCGTATGTGATGGCGAAGAACATCCTTCCATTGTTTGTGAGATCCATTCAGACCGAGACCGAGATCTTGCAGAAAATATTTCCAATGGAACCGTTAAAGCACTCAATGAAGTTAGCGTTTTATCCCGTATGATTGCCCAATTGGCGTTGAGCCGGAATGGATTATCCGTGGTTTACAGCGATATGGTGGGATTCGATGGAAATGAATTTTATTTTTATCAACCGGATGAAGGTTGGGGTGGGCCACTCACTTTTGGTGAAAGTACAAACCGATTCAAAAATAGTACGCCCATGGGAATCCATAAGGCAGATGGGGAGATTATATTAAATCCACCACCGGAAACATCTGTTTCTGACAACGATGAACTTATTGTTTTCGCCGAAGATGATTCAACTATTTATTATTTCAAGGAGCCTGTTTACAATGCTCTGATTACCGAAATTCCTAAAACAACCATCAACCTACGTAATCAACGGGTAGCCCTTTTAAATTGGACACCTAAAACTAGCATCATCATGGAAAAAATATGCAGTTATCTTCCCGCAGGATCAGAATTATGTACCTATGTACCCAAGATAAATGAAGAAATGGAATCTTTCAAAGAAAATTTATTAAGCATCTATCCTGAACTGAATATTTCCCTTAATCAAATGGATTTCAATGACCTTAATAAATTGAATGAAATTGATCCACAAAGTTTTGACAGTTTACTGATTCTATCACCTGGTGGTGCAACCATCGAAGAAATGGATGCTTTTGTAATCTCCTTGCTGATCCGTATACGCCAAATACTGGTAAATTCCGGTAAGAGCCAATGGCCAAAACTCATTACCGAAGTAATGGATAGTGAAAATATTGATATTATCTTGAATAGCGGCGTGGAAGATTTCATGGTATCAAACCAATTTGTATCTCAAATAATGGCACAGGTTTCGGAAGAACCATTGGCGTTAGATGTATATGACGATCTTTTCCAGGCGGAAGGGAGTGAACTCTACATCAAACCTATTTCTTACTATTTCCCATTTGATGGGAAAGAATCGATTACTGTCGCTTATGGGGAATGTGTACATGCTGCCCAATTACGTGGCGAAGTTATATTAGGAGCACAACTTCATCCCCGCCAAAAAGAGAAAGACAAAATGTTTGGTATTTCCTTAATTCCAGACAAGAATCAGGAGTTTACATTCACTCCAGAAGATGGTTTAATTGCTCTTGCTAAAGATGAAACATAATATTTTTTGAAAATCCAATTTTATGAAAACAGATAGAGATAAAATAAGGCTCACTACATTGAGCCACGGCTCCGGCTGAGCATGCAAGATTGGTCCGGCTGACCTAGCCCAGGTTCTGGGTGATCTTAAAATGCAAACCAATGATTCCGTCGTTGTGGGCTTTGAGGGTGCCGACGACGCTGCGGTTGTGCGTCTAGATGATGGGAAGTTCATTGTTCAATCTGTAGATTTTTTCACGCCGATTGTTGATGATCCCTACCAGTTTGGTCAAATCGCAGCAGCCAATGCACTTTCCGATATTTATGCAATGGGTGGAAAGCCTCTTTTCGCACTGAATATTGTTGGATTCCCAATCAACAATTTACCTAAATCGATCTTAACTGAAATTCTTCAAGGTGGCGCTGATAAAGCCGCTGAAGCAGGAGTCCCAATTGTCGGTGGACATTCCGTTGATGATAAAGAACCGAAATACGGCATGGTTGTAACAGGGGAAGTTGATGAAGCTAAAATGTGGAAAAATTCAGGTGCTCAAGTTGGTGATATCCTGGTATTAACCAAACCACTGGGTACCGGTATCATTGCCACAGCCATCAAAAAAGGCGTAGCAAATGAAGAGAGCATCAATGTAGCCGTAGAATCCATGGCAACATTGAATAAAGGTGCTGCCGATGCGCTGGATGGACTAAATGTTCATGCCGTTACGGATGTAACCGGTTTTGGTTTATTGGGGCATTTAAAAGAAATGTGCCAAGGAAGTAATGTGTCTGCGAAAATAAATTTTTCAGAATTAGCCTTTTTACCCAATGTACGGCAACTAGCAGAAACAGGCATTATGGCCGGTGGAACAGTACGAAATCTTGATTATGTAAAAGACTTTGTAAATTTCGATTCTACCCTTTCAGAAATAGATAAACTCTTGACTGCCGATGCACAAACTTCTGGAGGATTACTTGTCTCTCTTTCTGAAAATGATGCAGAAATTTTCATCGAAAATTTTGGGTCAACCATAAAAACTATTGGCCAAATAATCCAAAAAGAATCCAATTTTATTTCAGTAAAATAATATATACCCGACTAATTTAGTCGTAAATAGTTCTTGATGAATAAATACACACTCAAGTAATTTTCGGACTGGAATTTAGAACTATGTTTAAAATTACTCGAAAAGCTGAATATGCCCTTATAGCCCTTAGGCATTTAAATAATATAAAAGATGGCGAATTAGCCACGGTAAAAGAAATTTCCACACAATATGGGATACCTCAAGAATTGCTGGCAAAAGCGCTACAACAATTGGCACGTGCAAAACTAATCGAGGCCACTAAAGGTCCATCTGGTGGTTATAAGTTGGTAACGGATCCCAATGAGATCAACATGACAAAATTTTTTGAAATTTTGGAAGGTCCAATGGGTATTATGGATTGTTATTTTGACTCAGGCTGCAATCAATTGAGTGGTTGCAATATTCGCACACCAATCAACCGAATTAATGATTCAATCCGTACCATATTTGATAAAATGACACTAGCAGATATAACATACTAATGAAATTAAAAGACAAAGTAATTGATGTTTTAAAACTATGTTTTGATCCAGAAATCCCAGTGGATCTCTGGAGCCTTGGCCTTATTTATTCAGTTGATATTGAACCGTCTGAGAATGATAAAACAGATATAAAAATCACTATGTCACTCACAACGCCGGGGTGCGGGATGGGTAGCCATATGGCAAATGATATTAAAGAAAAGGTATCAGCCATGGATGAGGTCAATGATGTGGATGTAACGGTTACGTTTGATCCGCCATGGAAACCAGAAATGATGAGTGATGAAGCCCGGACCAAACTAGGATTTGACCCGACACCAGTGCCAAAAAATGAACCTAAAATTGAAACGGAGTGGGAATAATGAGTGCAACAACACAAAACAAAAAATCGATTGAAGAGCAACAGCAAGTTTTTCAAAATGCAACCATCACAGCAACAAAAAGTGCAGTAAAACGTCTTAAGGGCGTCATGGCAACTGATGGAAAAGAAGATCATTTTTTACGTATGTCTGTGGAAGGCGGCGGTTGTTCGGGAATGACTTACAAAATGGATTTTGAAAATGAGAAAGGGGAATTTGATAAAGAATTTGAATCCAACGGACTCACTATTATTTGTGACCTAAAAAGTTGGCTTTACTTGAAAGATATTGAAGTGGATTATTCCGATGATTTATTGAATGGCGGATTCAAGATCAAGAATCCCAATGCAGAACGAACCTGCGGTTGCGGGACGAGCTTTTCCGCGTAAATCGAAATATCGTAATTATATAATTACATTTTAAATATTTACAAACTATGAGCAACGAGCAACAAATAATTGACGAAAGCCTGAAAAAGGATTACGCATACGGTTTTGTCACCGATATTGAATCCGAGACACTCCCACCAGGTCTTGATGATGATGTGATCCGCACCATTTCTGCTAAAAAAGAAGAACCGGCATGGCTATTGGAATGGCGGCTTAAGGCGTATCACCATTGGCTCAAAATGGAAGAACCAAAATGGGCGAAAGTGGTTTATCCGGAGATTGATTACCAAGCCATTAGTTATTTTTCCGCACCAAAGAAAAAAGAACTGGCCAGTTTGGATGAAGTGGATCCTGAATTGCTGGCGACTTATACCAAACTTGGGATTCCTTTAGAAGAACAAAAAATGCTGTCCGGTGTTGCTGTGGATGCTGTTTTTGATAGTGTATCCGTTGCTACAACCTTTAAAGAAGAATTAAAAAAGGCCGGCGTCATTTTCGGTAGCTTTTCTGAAGCAGTAAAAAATTACCCTGAATTGATTAAAAAATATCTCGGCTCTGTCGTGCCCTACACAGATAATTATTATGCTGCGCTGAATTCAGCGGTTTTTACAGATGGATCATTTGTTTACATCCCCAAAGGGGTTAAATGTCCTATGGAGCTTTCAACGTATTTCCGGATCAACGAAGCCAATACAGGGCAATTCGAGCGTACCTTGATTATTGCCGATGAAGGAAGTTATGTCAGTTATCTGGAAGGCTGTACCGCTCCACAACGAGATGAGAATCAACTTCATGCGGCAGTTGTAGAATTGGTAGCTCACAAAGATGCGACCATTAAATATTCAACGGTTCAAAATTGGTATCCCGGACACCCGGAAACAGGTGCTGGTGGTATTTATAATTTCGTCACAAAACGTGGAATCTGCCTGGAAGAGAATTCCCATATTTCCTGGACGCAAGTTGAAACCGGATCAGCCGTCACATGGAAATATCCATCATGTATTTTGAAAGGTGACAATTCGGTAGGTGAATTTTATTCCGTGGCAGTAACCAACAATCACCAACAAGCGGATACGGGCACCAAAATGATTCACTTGGGTGAAAACACAAAAAGCACAATCATTTCCAAAGGTATCTCTGCTGGACAAGGGCAACAAACTTATCGGGGCGAAGTAAAAATAATGAAAGGTGCAGAAAATGCACGCAATTTTTCTCAATGCGATTCTATTCTCATCGGCGAAAAATGTGGCGCACACACATTCCCTTATATTGATGTACGGAATCCTACTGCACAAATGGAGCATGAAGCCACAACATCCAATATCGGTGAAGACCAATTATTTTACTGTAACCAACGAGGAATTTCTTCCGAAGATGCGGTATCCATGATTGTAAATGGATTTTGTAAGGACGTTTTTAAAGAACTTCCCATGGAATTTGCGGTTGAAGCCACGAAATTGATGGAAGTGAGTCTAGAAGGGAGCATTGGTTAAAAATAGAAGTGTTAATGTGTTGAAGGTGTCCCACTTCATTAACAATAAATAATTTAAACACACAATAAATCCAAAAAATTAATTACTCTTTAAAAAATTATATTATTTCAAAATATGCTAGATATTAAAAACCTTCATGCCGGTATTGACGGCAAAGAAATCTTGAAAGGTCTCAACCTATCCATTAATCCCGGTGAAATGCATGCCATCATGGGACGAAATGGTTCCGGGAAAAGTACCTTGGCAAATGTGATTACGGGCCGGGAAGACTATACCGTTTCAAAAGGCGATATTCTTTTTGCCGGCGATTCTGTCTTGGATTGGTCTCCGGAAGCCCGTTCTTTAGCCGGAATCTTCATGTCATTCCAATATCCAGTGGTGATTCCCGGTGTAAATAATACCTACTTTTTGAAAGCAGCGTTAAATGCTAAACGGAAACACGCAGGTAAAAAAGGATTGGATGCAGCCGGATTTTTGAAACTCATCAAAGAAAAATTAAATGAAGTGAGTATGGATCCAAAATATCTTCAACGAGCTGTGAATGATGGTTTTTCCGGAGGCGAAAAAAAGCGGAATGAGATCCTGCAAATGCTCACATTGGAACCCACGCTTGCAATTTTGGATGAGACGGATTCCGGTTTGGATATTGATGCACTCAAAATTGTTGCTGATGGCGTGAACAGATACAGAAATGCCAATCGCTCATTTCTCGTTATCACACATTACCAGCGTCTTTTAAAATATATTGAACCTGATTTTGTTCATGTTCTCATCGATGGACAAATTGTAAAATCCGGTGGAAAAGAATTGGCATTGGAATTGGAAGAAAAAGGATACAACTGGCTGGAATCATGAATATTTCAGATTTTAACATTGAATTTGACAAAATGATAAATCGAGATTATTTATCGGATAAAGTGCATCACATGAGAGAGAAAGCTTTTTCTAAATTTTTGGAAATTGGTCTCCCCACAAAAAAATGGGAAGACTGGCGCTTTACTGATTTATCGTCTATATCTAATAGCAACTTTCGAATATCTGAAAAACAAGATGCACCAAATGATGATGTTGATATTTCCCAGTACCAGATTGATGACGTGGAAACGATTGTTATTTACAATGGCCATTATATAGAAACACTTTCATCCATTCCATCTGGTATACAATTATTATCGGGATTGGACTATTTAAAAAAAACAAATTGGGAATTCAATTCTCCTGAACGCTCCCCTTTTGACCTGTTAAATACGGCATTCATGGATAGTGGCATGTCCATTATTGTTGACCAAAATGTTATTGTTGAAAAACCAATTCGGTTGCTTTTTATTTCTTCCGGTTCAGAGAGCCTTATGGTAACACCCCGAATTCATATTGACCTTGGTGAATCTAGTTCTGCTACTTTT
>CAXCBH010000048.1:0-8380 GCA_963980675.1 uncultured bacterium
ATCACCGGAACCTGTAATGCGGAATACGGCAGAGCCATGAGCGGCGTGGTGAATGTTGTCACCCGGGATGGCGGGCCCAAATTCGAAGGATCTGCATCTGCTGGGCTGTCTTTTTTCCAAACTGCTAATACAGATATTTTTATTGGATTATCTCCAGATCTAAATAGAAGTCAAGATCTAAAATTCAGTTTGGGTGGACCTTTGTTAGGTGATAAAATCACTTTTTTCAGTAATGTCCGAATTCAAGATAACCAGGGACACTTAAATGGCCATCGCATCTTCACCATTACTGATACGAGCAATTTTTATTCTGATGATCCATCAGAATGGGCTTCTTCAAAGTCTGGCGATAGTTCCTATGTGCCCATGAACACGGGTGAAAATTTTTCAGGTCTCCTTAAGCTGAGTTTCAAACTGTTTGATGGGATTAGATTTTCTTTTTTAGGCTCTCTAAGTGATGATAGTTGGTTTGGATATGACCATGGTTTTAAATATAACCCTGATGGCCGAGCCGGTTCCTATAAAGAAACAGGCTATTTATCTTTCCAACTGAATCATATGATTAATCCTAAACTTTTCTATGAATTAAAAGTATCCTATTTGGATAATTATACGGGGAATTATCTTTTTAAAGATCCTCTTGATTACAGTATTGATGAAGTTGGTGACACTGTTTATTCATATATACATGATAAGTACCTTGAAAATTATGGTTCTGGTTTTTTCACAGGTGGACAGCAAAAGAATCACAGCATACTCTCTATGATTGATGAAACAATCAAGTTTGACCTGAACTGGCAAGCCAATTACAACCACAATATCAAACTGGGTTTACTGAAAATTTCTCATAATGTTGACCAGCAATGGCATGCCATAAGAAATAAATATGATGGCGAAGCAAGCCTGGCGGATATTTACAAGCCTGAAATATTTGGGGATACCACTGTATACGCTGATTTATACAAAGTAGAACCACAGGAAGGTGCTGCTTATCTACAGGATAAAATGGAATTTGATAATATGGTGATTAATGTGGGCCTTCGATATGATGTTTTTGATCCTGCAAGTGTTTACCCATCGAATCGCCGGAATCCATCGAACCAATTGACCTATAAAGATACTTCAGGTGTTCTGATAGATTCACTTACGTCTACCAATCTCAATGCAGAAATTATAGATCAAATCAGCCCCAGGATAGGTTTTGCCTACCAACTGGGGAATGAAGCTGTTCTTCATTTCAGCTATGGTCATTTTTTCCAGATGCCCCCTCTTTATTCCATGTACCAGAATCATAGTTTTTTGATTCCGCCAAATGACCATGGGACTACAATGGGAAATGTGCTTTTGGAGCCTGAAAAAACCATCACCTATGAAATCGGGCTCTGGCAGGAACTCACCCGCGGTTTAAGTTTAGATGTTGCTCTTTTTTACAGGGATATTTACAATTTATTGAGTGCCCAGGTATTTTCTACCTATAACCAGATTGAGTATGGTCTATACAGTAATAAAGATTATGGTAATGCTCGGGGTTTGGAAGTAAAACTGGATATGGGCCTTGGCGCTTTAAAGGGGATGTTAAATTACACACTGCAGTATACCAGAGGGAATGCGGACAGCCCTACGCAAACATTCACGCGTGACGGAGCAAACATGGATCCCGTAAACCGTTTTATTCCTATGAGCTGGGACCAACGGCATACGCTGAATGGTACAGTAATGTTTTTTGGAAAAAACTTTGGCACTACGCTTACTGCCTATTATAACTCCGGCTCTCCATATACTTTTTCTCCTCAAAGTGAAAGTGTGCTTTCAAGGATTAACCTTTATCCTAACAATGCCTACAAACCATCTACTACAAGCTTAGACGCCACCATGTATTATAATTTCAAATTAATGGGGCGTTATCATGGCAAAATTGATCTAACCATTTACAATCTTTTGGACCGCCTAAACGAGAATTGGGTGGATGGACAAACTGGACGTGCATACACAGCTATTATAAAAGATACGGATCTGGCTGGCCATCGCAGTGATTTCAATGAGTATGAAGATCGTATCCAAAATCCAGCCATGTTTTCTTCTCCGAGAATGTTTAAAATAGCAGTGGGCATTAATTTCTAATCATATGCGTATATTTATTTCTAGTACCACAATTTTAGTTATTTCCATCAGTCTCCTTTTTGGTCAGGGGAAAGAATATTTGGGCCCCCAGGATCCTGCAGGAGATATTGCAGCTGAAAAAGAAGGCTACATGATTGGAAACCGTGTTTATATATATTTTCGAAATACAACGGAGCTCTCAGATTGGCCAAGAGTAAACGTTTCCAAATGGCCTAACAATCCCAACGGTTTAAAAATGACTGATGGTATAGGCCTGTTAGTAGGAGCTAAGGTATACATTGAAGATGACGGTAATGGGGCCACGGTTGATACAATCCCACTGACGGAGCTTGCGGATATTTATACTAAAGATCACCATACACTTTATTACCTGCAGACCAGCTACAGGGAAGAAATGGATAAGGATCCCACAGGAACAGTAGAATGGGGCTTTTATCCTGTGTTTGGTTATTTTAATGAAACAGGAGAGTACCCGGCATTATCTAACATTTCAAATTCATGGCCTATTGGCGGCTGGCCATCCACAGGATTTGAGACCAAGTGGCCCGGAGAATGGAATGGTCGTTTTGGCCGTGGCGTGACTTATGCGGATCAGGAATCCTTTTACGTCGTTAATGATGCTCAAGACCAGGAAAACTTGGGTGCAGAGGACAATGTAAGGTATTTCCCTAGGCCCGGTCGCTACGTAGGTGATATAAAACCTGATGTAACGATTCAGGCAGGCGTACCCTGGGGCGGGCTTGGCCTGCGAGTTGCTGTCCGAGGTTTTCAGTGGAATAACCCACAGGCCAGGGATGCAATCTTCTGGGAATATTCCATTGCTAATATTTCTGATTATGACCTGCAGGATGTGGCTTTCGGCTACTGGTTGGATAATTCCATTGGCGGAGATGGAGATGACGATCTGGGATATTTTAATAAAGATGTGGATATGGCTTATTCATGGGATATTAATGGGATAGGAGCGGGTGGACTTCCAACCGGTGTAATGGGATTTGCATACCTTGAAAGCCCTGGATTAGGATATGATTATGTTGACAATGATAATGATGGATTAACCGATGAGAAAAGAGACAATGAGCCTGTCAGTTTCATCGGTCCAACAGATGGAATAACAGATCTTGCTGCATTCCTGGATTTTTATAAACTTGAAGAAAGCGATTTAAAAGAACACTGGGATGCAGATGAAGATCAGGATTGGGAGGATGGCGAAGATCTGGATGGTGATGGTATTTATCAATCTTCAGAATATGCAGGTGATGATATTGGGATTGATGGTGTAGCACCGGGTGAACTCAACTATAATGGACCGGATATAGATGGTTCAGAATGTAACCATCGACCCGATTTTCAGGAAGGTGTAGGTTGTGAGCCCAATTTTAATACAACAGATGTTTCAGAATCCGATATGGTGGGCTTAACTGCATTTCGAATGTTTCCAATTCCTAGCCATGCCCCTTCCAATGAAACTACCTGGTTTAAAAATGATCAAGCCATGTGGGGCCTTATTGGCGCGGATTCCTTAGAAGAATACACAAGTAATATTTCTAACCTGGTAGAAGTATTTGCTTCCGGGCCATTTCCCTTATTTCAAGGACGAGTGGAACGAATTTCTATGTCAGAACTGCATTCTTATGATCCATTGGCGGGGCTCAATTCTGATGAACATACTGCCCCGGCATTATACGAATTGAAGCGGATTGTTCAGGTCATTTATGAAAAAGATTATCGGTTTGCTCAGCCGCCAAAGATGCCAACTGTTACTGCAACCGCTGGTGATGGAGAAGTCATTCTGACCTGGGATGACGTAGCCGATACGAAAACCCGTGACCCATTTGTTGGCAATATAAATGACTTTGAAGGGTATAAGGTTTATAGGTCAACGGATAAATACATGTCCGATCCTGAGATCATTACGGATGGCTATGGTACACCCATGTTTAAAAAACCAATTTATCAATGTGATTTAGTAGACCGGAGCCCGCACAATCCTAACGAAACCAATGGAATGACGCATCAATGTCAGGGTTTCACCGATTTTGGGCTGGTGAATGGCGCAGGTTATAATCTTGGAGACAATACCGGTATTACCCATATATTTGTGGATAATACTGTTCAGAATGGACGTACCTATTACTATGCTGTTATCGCTTATGATTATGGTGCGCCAGACATTGGACCTGGAATCTCACCTTCTGAAAATAATGTAGTCATAGAACTGAATGAAGCAGAGGAAATACGATCCATCGGGAAAAATGTAGCTGTTGTGGTTCCCCACCAGCCAGCTGCAGGATATATTGCTCCTTTTGTAGAGACAGAGGAATCTGTTTTATTGGGCTCAGGTTCTGTTACCCCTATGATCAGGGCGCAAGGAAGTTTACAGGCCGGGCATAACTACTTTCTTACCTTTGGTGTTGATACGGTTGCCACTGTTAGCGGGTATGACCACGGGTTTCAATATGTAACCAATGAAATTCATATTTATGATGAAACAGATAGTTCATTTTTAGCCTATAAGGAAGACCCAATTAAATATGTGGGTACTAATTTGATATACCGGGATACACTTGACTATTGGACCCTGAATCCAATTGGTGATATTTCCACTGATATTTTTGATGGAATGCAGGTTGAAATAGATCCGGGTGTTGAAACTCCAGAATATAATTATGATAATTCTGGTTGGATAACCGGGAATGGTATTATGCGGATTACTCCATCTGGATCAGAGGGAATTAAAATGCCCTGGAAATACCAGATTATTTTTACAGATGATGATTCAGCCTATGTGGGTGTGGCAAGATCGGGTACGATCAGGGATGAGAGTGGAACATCCATTGGTTCTGATAAAATTACAGAACCTGCACTTGATTTTTATATTCAAAATACTTCTTTTGTAGATACAGCCGGCCAATATGAACTAATGGATGTTGTGGTTCATGATGTGAACGGCAATGATTCAGTGGATTGGTTTGAAGACCGATTTTTTGTAGGGGCACCTGCTGGCTCCAGATGGCGTGCCACTGCATTTGTTATTGATTTTCAACTGGCGACCGAAGAAACATATCCCAATAGTGGCGACGTGTACGAGGTTGACTGGAAACGTCCATTTTTTGAAACGGATACTATTCGTTTTTCAATTAATTCAGATAATGAAATCAACACTGATTTATTAAAAACCGGCATGGATAAAATAAAGGTAGTGCCCAATCCTTATGTCATGACCAACATGATGGAAACGCAAGTTTCAAACCCCTTTTTAAACCAGCGTCGTCGCTTAATGTTTACTCATATACCCGCAAATTGCAGTATTAAAATATTCACAGTAAGTGGAATCCTTGTAGATGAAATTATTGTCAGCAATGAGCCAGATAATGGTATTATCCATTGGGATATGCTTACTCGAGAAAATTTAGAGATTGCTGCCGGTATGTATATTTACCATATTGAGTCGGAAATGACTGGTGATTCAAAACTTGGAAAATTTGCGGTGATCAAATGATAAATAAGATTCTCATAATTATTTTTTATCTTTTTGTAACCTGTATTTCCAGTTTACATGGTGAAATGATTAATCGTTACGGAACAACAACAGCCAGTTTTCTTGAAATTGGTGTAGGTAGTAAATCATCTGCCATGGGGGAAGCCTACGTGGCTGTGGCTAACGATATTTCATCCATATACTGGAACCCGGCTGGACTTGCCAATGTAACTCGCCCATCTGCTATGTTTATGATACAGCCATGGATTGTAGATATTGATATGCTTTTTCTGGGAAGTGCATTTCCTTTACCTGGTATTGGTACGATTGGTTTGGGTATAACCCAAGTTGATTATGGTGACATGGATGTAACAACATTAGAATACCAGGAAGGCACAGGGGAGACATTTAAAGCTACGGATCTAGCTGCAACATTAACATTTTCTAGGAAAATTGTATCCTGGTTTTCATTTGGGTCTTCCCTAAAGTATATAAACTCAAATATATGGCATAGTTCAGCCAGTGCAATTGCAGTTGACTTGGGTGTTTTAGTTGATACAAAATTTTTCTCATTCAGTGGGGATGATGCAAATGGGATGACTATAGGGATGAGTATTTCCAATTATGGTACCCGTATGAAATATGATGGCATTGATATTTATCAACCTATTGATATCTCAGAGTACGAGGAAGGGAATTATGGTGATGTTGCAGGCCAATATAGACCATCAGAATGGGAATTACCCTTAATATTCAGAATAGGTGTTGCACTGAAACCCATTGTTTCTAATTATTCTTCACTTACTTTAGCAGCAGATGCTCTTCATCCAAACAATAATTCTGAATCCGTGAATGTAGGTGCGACCATGGATAATAAAATCCCCGGATTTGGCGAAATAAGTTTTAAAGGTGGAATAAAAGCTCTATATATGGACAGCACCCAGTTTGGTCCTACAGTAGGGATTGGAATAAAAATGAATTATCTGGGTAATCGTACGATTACCGTCGACTATGCATATAAAACCATGGGTTTCTTGGGGGATGTACAGGCTTTTTCAATTGGTCTTTCTTTTTAAATAAAATTTCATGAATAGGATTTTCCGCGACGGGCTCCTTTTTTTTATATGTTTTATTATAAGTTGTTCGCAGAATCAGAAAATCCCAGATAATATTATTCTTGCAGAGATTGGTGATAAAGTAATCACCATTCAGGATTTTATTCGTAGAGCAGAGTATACGATTCGTCCACCTTATTGCAGCCAGGGAAATTATATACATAAAAAGATTATTTTAAATTCTCTAATTGCAGAAAAGTTGACTGCTTTAGAATTTGAGAAATCTTCCATTTCAGCCAGTAAGAATAAAAATTTCCAGGCCTATTTAACCGGGCGGAAAGAACAGGCCATGCGGCAAAAATATTTTGCGGAAGAATATTATGCCAAAACAGTTATTCCAGATGAAGAAATGAAGACTGCCTATACGTTGTCACAAAGAAAAGTCCGTATAGACTATTTGAATCTTCCAGATTTAAAAACGGTAAATAAAGTTCAAAAAATATTAATGGAAGGTGTAACGTTAGATTCAATCAATAGCATTCTTTGGGGTGGGGATGTTCCTTCAAGAGAGATAACATGGTTTAATAAAGAGTCTGATGATATTCATGATGCTTTGTTTAACCCTGATCTAAAAAAAGGGCAAATAATCGGCCCCTTCTCCACAGAAGATAATACTTTTATAATTATGACTATATCAGGTTGGACAACCCAACCTATGATCACAGAAAATGATCAAATTTTGGCCTGGAAGGATGTTAATGAACGATTAACTGAAAATAAATCTAGAAAAGTATATTTAAAATGGGTAGAAGGTTTAATGAGCGGTAAATCATTTGAACTGAATCCAGATGTTTTTGATATTTATGCGAAGCGAGCTTCTATATATTATTTAAAATCTGATTCGGAAAAACAAAAGTCATTGAATCAAGCACTATGGGAAACCCCAGAATTACTTGATCAGGCTATTTTTACTATTCCCAATGAACCTGACTTGGATGAGAATGGGATATTATTTCGATATAATGACAACGAATGGACCATTGATAAATTTCATGCATTGCTGAAGGCACACCCATTGGTATTTCGGAAGAATAAAATGGGATATGATGAATTTCCAGCCCAGTTAAGATTTGCTATTGCAGATGTTCTTCGTGATACTGAAGTAACTAAAGCATGTTACCGAGCAGGCTATGACCAAGACTGGAGTATCGAGCTGAATACACAAATGTGGGAAGATGTAAACTCCAGTTTGAACTACCTTAACAAAATTAGATTCAGAGAAAAAAGAGAATTAAATCAGGAACAATGGTTTCAGATGATTAACCCGATTATTGATTCTCTTCAAAATGTTTACGCTGACCAGATTGAAATAAATACAGACGCTTTTGAGGCTATAAAAATAACAGCCACAGATATGGTTGTATCTCAGAAAGGTGTTCCATATCCCGTTATGGTGCCATCATTTCCCATCATTACAACAGATAGCCGTTTAGATTATGGCTCTAAAAGTAAATTAGATGATTAAATCTCACATAATATATTACTTATTATTATCTATCTTGCTGATGGGAGCAGAACGAGGTGCTGAGCTTCGCACGCTTGAACCGGTTCTATATGGGAAATTTGAAGCGCGATATAAACCAGCCCAGGGCGAGGGTTTGGTTTCTTCTTTTTTTGTTTATAATGATGATACCCCTAATACACCCTGGGTTGAGGTTGATAT
>CAXCBH010000049.1:0-8223 GCA_963980675.1 uncultured bacterium
GGCATCAATGGCAACAGCCGTTTTTCCCGTTTGACGGTCGCCAATAATCAACTCACGCTGGCCGCGGCCAATGGGGATCATACTATCCACAGCTTTGATACCAGTTTGCAAGGGTTCAGTCACAGGTTGACGAGCCATAACACCCAACGCTTTCCGTTCAATAGGAAGTGAATGAGGAGTATCAATCGGACTTTTACCATCAATGGGCTGCCCCAAGGGATTAACCACGCGACCAAGCATAGCTGGCCCAACAGGAACCTCCACCACACGGCCGGTCCGTTTTGCTAAATCACCTTCTTTTACCAATCGCGTTTCGCCAAAAAGCACGAGACCCACATTGTCTTCTTCAAGATTCAATGCCATCCCGAACACGTTATTTGGTAACTCTACCAATTCCGAACTCATTACATTTTCAAGACCGGAGACACGGGCAACACCGTCACCTACTTCAATCACTTCTCCGACCTCAGCTACATCAACCGAACCATCGAATTTCTCGATCTGTTCACGAAGTAGACGGGTTAATTGATCAGTTTGTATATCCATAATTTCCTAATTATTTTACTATGTCAGCAGTTCCGCTCGGAGCGTCTGCAATTGATTCCAGACAGTTGCGTCCAAGAATGTATTTTCGATTCTAAGTCTAATCCCGCCAATTAAAGAAACATCCACATCTAAAGACAGGTCAGTATCTTTTCCAAGTATCTGATCCAGCGATGATTTCAAGGAAGATTTTTCATCTTCACTGATAGCACTAGCCACAGTACCTTTCACGGAAATGATATTTTTCCCTTCTTTATATTGACGGTTAAACAAGTTGGTTACATCCTGCAAAACAGCGGAAGACTGCCTCCCTTCTATATGCGAGAGCAGTTCACCTACCAATGGATGACCAGAATCACCCATCACGTTATTCAGAATGGTGGTTTTATCCTCGCCAGAAATTCGTTTTGACTGAATAAACACACGAAATTGGGAATCTGTTTTCACCAAGATGTTCAATGTGTTTAATCCACGATGAACTGAATCCAATATATTATTCTGTTCTGAAACCGAATATAGTGCATTGGCAAGACGTTTTGTGGTTTGTTTACGCGTCATCATCCTTTTAGATGCTGAATGGAGTCTTCAATTAAAGCTTGATTATCTTCTTTGGACAGATTTTTTTTAATGACCTTTTCAGCCACCATCATAGTCAAACTCACCACTTCCTGGCGAATTTCATGAATGGCTTTATCTTTTTCAACATTGATCTGTTTTTGAGCGTCTTCACGAATTTTATTCGCATCTTCACCCGCCTGAACCATAACATCAGCCTTAATCTTTTCAGCTGCTGATTTCGCTTCTACACGAATAGTTTGAGCTTCAGATCGGGCTTTAGCCATAATCTCTTCAGATTCAGCATTGAGCCGTTCTAATTCTGTTTTGGCTTTTTCAGCATCTTCCAAGGAAGATTTGATGGTGTTTTCCCTGGATTCCAATGCAGTGAGCAGGGGTTTCCAGGCAAACTTTGCCAAAACATAAAACAGGATCAAAAAGGTCAGGATCGTCCAAATGAACAGACCCGGATCTAATTGGACTAACGGGTTCGGAGTACTCACGCTCCCTTGAGCTTCTGTGGACTCATGGAGATCATCGCCTCCGGGAATTCCCCAAGTTTGATCCATAATTATTTTCGGTTTTTGATTAAAGAATCAGCATTAAAAAAATGAACACTTCTGCGAGAATTGCAACACCTTCAAGAAGAAAGAGTGGCAAGTTCACGGCACCAGTGATCTTATCAGCGGCTTCCGGCTGACGGGCGATTCCTTCTGCTGCTGCTGCTGCAAAACGGCCAATTCCAAGTGCTGCTCCAATGACTGTGAGCCCTAATCCGATAGGTACAAATACAGTTGCTTCCATTGTTTATTTCCTTTATTTATTAATGATGAACATTAATTGCCATTCCAACAAATACAGATGTAAGTAAAGTGAATACATATGCCTGTACAAGAACAACAATAATTTCGAGTGCTGAAATAGCGACAGAAATAGGAATGGCGACAATTGCCACACCAACTCCTGCTATTGTACTATGAAACATTTCGCCAAAAATGGCCATGAGAGATAAAAGTGCCAACAGTGCAATATGCCCACCAGTCATGTTGGCTGCCAAACGCATGGTTAGAGCAAATGGCTTTACAAAAAGACCCATCAATTCAATAGGAATCAGAATTATATATATGGGCCATGCCAATCCGTGTGGCGCCAAATTTTTCCAATGATTAATAAAACCGTGAGCCATCGTTCCCGCTACCATGATTGAAAAAAAGGTGATTGTTGCCAATCCGGCTGTTACATTGAAGTTTCCTGTGGCTGTAACACCACCATGAAGGAAATTATTGATCATGTTGTTGGAGTCTGATGCTGGCACGTCTAATACAAAACGGTTAAATGCGCCTAAAACATCAAAAATGGGAACCATACCAATTCCATTTGCAAATAAAATGAAAAAGAATAATGTCAGAACAAACGGGGTCCAAGTCATGACCCATTTCGGTCCTACATTTGGCTTAACGATGGAATCTCGAATGAATTGGACAATGGCTTCAATACCATTCATCCATCCTGAGGGTGCTGTCTTTTTGCTGGATAAAAATTTTCTAACAGGGATAATAACAGCAATCCCAATTAATAAAGCTACAATCCATAACATTAATACATGTTTTGTAACTGAGAAATCTATCCCGAAAAGTAGTGGAATATGATAAAGGGGGTGCGATATATCAGAATTTGAAACATGGTGGATAATGTTTGGTCCAACCTGTTCCATCACACTTTGAGAGGCATGCCCGGTTTCAACTGCACTCATACTGCTATTGATTCAATTCAGTTTTAATTTAGTTTACTTCGAAATGTCTTTTATAATGACCGCTTCCAGTGCGTGTAGCCCTAGAAAAAAGCCCGCAAAACTACACATGAATGAGACAGGCTCAAAAGAATATAGTTTAAAAATAATGAAAATTATTACACCATAATAAACCATCTTGATCACAAATCCCATTGCGATGGTTTTTATGACAAGTTGCGCATCTTTTTTGGAAGCACTCAATACAAAATACATAGTTGTTACCCCAGCCATCACGGGCAGTATCCATCCGAAAAATAATTCAATTTGATATTCTGGATAAAATCCCGCAGCCAGTCCGAGAATACCTACAGAAACCATTAAACCATAAAAAAACAATTTCAACGATTATGTTTCCAAATCGTTTTTGCTAAGTGATAAAAACCGGTAATCAATCCAATACCCAATCCCACTAAAATACCGATTGGTTTTGTTCCTCTAGATGAATCGATATACCAGCCCAATAATGTAAAAATGAGAACAGAAGCTAAAAGTGTATAAGATGCAGATGCGGCTGGTCCGGATTCTTTTACAATATTCTGAAAATATTCAAGTGACCGCCCCAGATTAAAACTGGATCGACCTTTAGGATCGGTCATTGCTATGAGTTGGTATTTTCTGAATCACGAACCACTATGTCGCACTTCCCTTCAAACTGGGCGCCATCTTCAATGAGCAATTTCTTATAAATAATATCCCCCTTCAGGATACATTTTTTCCCAAGAATTACCTGACCGTCAGCTGCAATATCACCTACAACAGTTCCACCAACTCGAATATGGTTTCCTGATATGTTACCCTGAACCAAAGCGTTTTGTGCAACACGAACAGGGCCATCTGTTATAACATCCCCATGAACCTGACCATAAATAATAATCCCTTCCCGGAGTTTCACCGGTCCATCAATCCTAGCATCAGCACCAATCATAGTATGAACATTTTGAAAATTGATCTTACTCATGGAGAGAAGTTAAATCTGTTGCACGGTATTCTGGGAAATAGATCAATGGGTCCATAGCAACGAATTCCTGCCAGACTTCAAAATGTAAATGCGGACCAGAAGATACACCCGTATTTCCAACAAGACCGATTACTTCACCACGAGTGACAGTATCCAACTGTTTTTTAAAATTCTGTTGGTTGTGTCCATAGTGTGTAAAATAATCATCACCATGATATAAAATGAGCATATTTCCAAATTCATAATTCCAGCCTGAATATACAACAACACCGGAGGCCGCGGCTAAAATAGGCTCCCCTTCCTTAGCTACAATATCGATACCATGATGTGTCTCGGAGATAAATAATCCAGGTTTTCCCGATCGTTGTGTTACAAACCCCTGGATAGGCGCAATAGATGGAATATTCTCAATAAATGAAACCAAATTTCCACCAGTAGAGACAGCATTTGTAATGGAATCAGACACAGCAGGACGGTCATCAAAATCTAATTTTTCCCCAAGAGAATGACGAATTAATTTATCCATCTGTTTCATCCGTTCAAGATCCCGCGTGAGTTCCAATACTTTGAGTCGTTCTGTAGCAAACTGATCATGCCGATCCTTAATCTCTGTATAATCTGCCATTTTCGGAACGTAATAGAATAGAATACCAAATACACACGTTAGAAGGACTACCACAGAAAAGAATACCGCCTGAATAGCTGTCTTAGATAAATGATAAGACTTGGAGCTGGACTCATCGTCCGGGATAAACATGATAGTGTATTTTTCCGGTTTCATGGGAAGATCAGGATATAGAATTGATCAGGTCAAGAATACGTTCAAGGTCATCATCAGAAAAATATGAAATTTCAATAGCACCACCTTTTTTCCCTGGTTTTAGTGTCACTTTTGTACCTAAAACTTCTATCAATTGATTTTCAAGTGCCTGAATTTGATGAGACTTTTTGGAGAAAATAATCTTCTTCTTTTTTGGTAGTTTAGTTGATGCCTTCACTAAAGCTTCAGCACCTCGAACACTCAGATCCTTTTTCAAGATCGCCTTCCATATCTTATTCATAGCCGGCCCGGTTTTTGCCTGAAGAATGGCTCGGGCATGTCCCGCTGAAATATCACCTTTTCTTAAGCTTTTTCTTATGTCCGGCGGTAATTTCAATAATCGAAGTGAATTAGAAACAGTAACTCGCTTCTTCCCAACAGCTTTTGCGATAGCTATGTGAGACATTTCAAATTTGGAATTCAATACAGCATATGCTTCCGATTCTTCCAACGAATTCAGGTCTTCCCGCTGGATATTTTCAATCAATGCCATTTCCATCATTTCAGCATCATCTTTAACGCTAATCACATATGCAGGGATGGTTCTTTTTCTGCATTTTTTCGATGCGCGCCAGCGACGCTCACCAGCAACTAATTCATAACCATCTTCAGTATCCCGAACTGTAACGGGAGTTAATACACCTTTTTCCTTGATTGATGCAGTTAATTCTTCCAGGGCTAGTTCATCAAAGTCCCTGCGGGGCTGGTTTGGGTTCGGACGGATTTCTTTTAATGGAATCTCCGTAACACCCGGTTTTGTAGCGGCTGGGGTTTTACTAGGTTTTTTCTTCTGTTCCGCTTCCGGGCGAATCAGGGCTTCCAAGCCTTTTCCTAATCTATTAACTGACACGTTGGAGTATTTCCTCTGTCAAACTCATATAATTTCTGGCACCGGTTGAATTAGCATCATATAAAAGGGCTGGTTTTCCAAAACTCGGTGCTTCACTTAATCGGACATTACGATGAATGAATGTTTTAAACAATTTATCCTTAAAAAAACCATTTACTTCTTTCACCACCTGTTTGGATAAGTTCAATCGGCTATCATACATGGTCATTAAGATACCAGCGATTCCCAATTTTTTATTTAAATGACGTTGTACCAACCGAACTGTATTTAACAATTGGCCCAACCCTTCCAAGGCAAAATATTCGCATTGAATTGGGATTACCAGTGCATCGGATGCAGTAAGCGCATTGATGGTCAGTAGACCCAGTGATGGCGGACAATCAATAATAATGATTTCATAACTTTTCTTAATATTTTTCAGCACTTTCTTGAGCTGGTATTCCCGAGCCATGATGCTTACAAGTTCAATCTCGGCCCCGACAAGGTCGTTAGTTGAAGACACAATATCTAAATGTGAAAAAGATGTTTTGGTAATGGCATCTTTGATTCCATCACCTTTTATTAGGACATCATAAATTGACCCATTTGTCTTTTCGAAAAGATCCGACAATCCTGTGGTTGCATTAGATTGGGGATCTAAATCTATGAGAAGTGTACGAACCTCTGAAACTGCCATACTCAATGCGACATTGACTGCAGATGTGGTCTTTCCCACACCTCCTTTTTGATTTGTGAATGCTAATATGGTAGCCATAATAAATATGAAAATTTCGGGCAAGCAATTTAAGGTTGGATTCAGATTCGTTTGAGTGGTTTTTAGCCAAAAAGTGCGACAATGTTCACTCATTTTAAAAATAAATTTAGAGGCGGTTAACAATTTGTGTTAATAATAATTTTTTTGTATCGCATCTTTACCCGGCTCTTTTAGTATTTTAGAGGTTGAATGTTTAATCTAAAAAACCATTCTTTATTTATATTAAATTTAGAATTCAATAATCCAAGAAATTTTAGACTAAAATAATGAAAGCACTTGTAAAAAAATCTCCCGAGGCCGGAATCTGGATGGAAGATGTCCCCATCCCAAATTGCAGCACCAATGATGTAAAGATCAGAATCACTCACACCGCCATTTGTGGAACTGACCTCCATATTTATAAATGGGATGAATGGGCACAACGTACTTTGGAACTCCCACTCATCACTGGACATGAATTTTGCGGCATTATTGAAGATATTGGCCCCGGTGTGACACATTATAAACCAGGAGATCGCGTTTCCGGTGAAGGTCATATTACCTGTGGCTATTGTAGAAATTGCAGAGCCGGAAAAACCCATCTATGCCATAAAACAATCGGTGTCGGGATTCATCGCGACGGTGCATTCGCCGAATATTTGGTCATCCCGGAATCCAATGTGTGGCCGATTCATGAAGATATCCCATCCCAGGTAGCTGCATTTTTTGATCCCTATGGAAATGCAGCCCATACAGTTCTCTCATATGAAATGGTAGGAGAAGATGTGCTCATCACAGGGGCAGGTCCTATCGGAATTATGGCTGTGGCTATTTGCAATTTTGTTGGGGCCAGAAATGTAGTCATCACTGATGTAAATGAATATCGTCTCAATCTTGCTCAAAAAATGGGAGCATCGCGTACCATTAATGTTTCGAATGAATCTATTTCAGATTGTTACTCGGATTTAAATATGACTAGTGGCTTCGATATTGGATTGGAAATGTCAGGAAACCCGAATGCATTCAAAAGTATGCTAGAGAACATATATCATGGAGGCCGAATTGCTTTACTTGGACTCCTTCCCGAATCCACCCAAATCAATTGGGATGACATTATTTTTAAAGGTCTCCATATAAAAGGGATATATGGACGTGAAATGTATGAAACCTGGTATAAAATGACCCAAATGCTCAGAAGTGGGTTGGATATTTCGCCGGTTATTACTCATGAATTATCCGTAGATGATTTTCAAGATGGATTCGATATTATGGAATCGGGAAATTGCGGAAAAATTGTCCTTGAATGGTGAAACCATTGAAACGCAAAATTGCAGAGACTCCAAAGGAAAAAATAAACAAATACCTTAGCTTGATTGCATTATTGCTTTAATACAATATGACAACTACAAAAAATCATTATACTGAAATTCTTTCCCAAATTGAATCGGAAGGACTTTATAAACAAGAACGAACCATCACCACACCACAGGGGGTCGAAATTGCCACGGATGGTAGTGGTGAAGTTTTAAATTTTTGCGCCAACAATTATCTGGGACTCGCCAATCATCCGGACATTATTTCTGCGGCTAAGCAGGCTTTAGATGACCATGGTTTTGGAATGGCATCGGTTCGTTTTATCTGCGGGACACAAGATCTCCATAAAGAATTAGAATCAAAAATTTCTACCTTTTTCGGAACGGATGATACCATTCTTTATACTTCTTGCTTTGATGCCAACGGTGGTCTTTTTGAAACTATCCTTGGACCGGAAGATGCCATCATTTCCGATGCTTTAAATCATGCATCCATTATTGATGGAGTCCGCCTTTGCAAGGCTCAACGATACCGCTACGCCAATAGTGATATGGTCGATTTGGAAGAAAAACTCAAAGAATCCCAAGAAGCACGATTGCGAATGATTGCAACGGATGGTGTTTTTTCTATGGATGGCTATATTGCGAAATTGGATAAG
>CAXCBH010000050.1:0-8173 GCA_963980675.1 uncultured bacterium
TATAGAAGCAAATGGAGATTCTGATGGATTACCTTATAATGTAGGATGGACAGATGCTGGTGAATGGTTGAAATTTACTATACAGGATGTGACTCCTGGCACTTATGATCTAAAGATAAGAGTCGCTGCTCCATCATCCGGAGGAATATTCTTTGTGCAATTAAATGGTGCAAATCTGGGTGTCATTGACGTTCCCAGTACAGGAGGATGGTATGAATGGCAGGATATGATTCTCCCGAATGTTGAAGTTTCAAGTGGAGAACAAATCCTAAAGATACAGCTTGTGCAAGCAGGTTTTAATATAGAAAGGATCACATTTGAATCCGTCAACAGTTCAATTGATGAACCTGTAATCCTGGATCAGTTTATGCTTGGTGATCCTTACCCGAATCCATTCAATCCAAGCGTAATGATGGATTTGACCAATCATGAAGCAAGTGAATACACAATTTCAATTATCAATTTGAAAGGGGAAAAAGTTTATCATAAATCACTGGGAATACTTGAACCGGGGAATCATTCAATTAAATGGAATGGAAAAAATATTCTGGGGAACCTATCACCCAGTGGCATTTATTTTCTTGAATTATCAAATTCCAAATTCATTGAAAATAAAAAATTTATTCTTTTACGATAGTAACAAATTCATAAAATAGAAAAACATGTATAAATGAAAAAAATTAAGGAAGTGCATCGTGACACTATTCATTAGAATTCTTTATTTGGGATTAGCATTAGTTATCCTATCCCCGGATATGCTCCATTCCCAACAGTATGAAGACAAAACAATTTCAATAAAAGCAAAAAATTTAGTGGCAGAAATGACACTCGATGAAAAAATTGGTCAAATGACTCAAGTAGATCATCGTTACCTGGAACAAAAATCAGATATTAAAACCTATTTCCTGGGATCTTTGCTCAGCGGAGGAGGGTCGGCCCCAGATACAAATAATCCAAGATCCTGGGTGAGGATGTATAATGAATACCAAGGTTTCGCATTAGATACACGATTAGCGATACCTCTTATTTATGGTATAGATGCTGTCCATGGGCACAACAATGTTTACGGTGCAACTATTTTCCCTCATAATATCGGACTTGGATGTTCAAATGATGAAGAACTCGTTCAAAAAATATCAGAAGCAACAGCTCGAGAAATACTTGCAACTGGGCTAGACTGGACATTCGCTCCGTGCCTCGCAGTATCTCAGGATGAAAGATGGGGACGGACTTTCGAAAGTTATTCTGAAGATACAGAAATAGTAACCCGATTGGGCATTGCAAGTATTAAAGGATACCAAGGTAATAATTTAGATAACTCCAATTCAGTTCTTGCATGTGCAAAGCATTATGTTGGAGATGGAAGCACAATATTTGGCACAGGTATCAATGGAGGTATTGATCGCGGTGATGTACTTGTAGATGAAAAAGAATTACGTTCAAAATATATAGAACCATTTCGTAGTGCTGTGGAAAATGGAGTGGGCAGCATCATGATCTCTTATAATAGTTGGCAATCAAAAAGACTTCATGGACATAGTTACCTGATTAATGATATTCTGAAAAAGGAGCTTGGATTTTCTGGCTTTGTGGTTTCAGACTGGGCGGCAATAGATGACATCGATGAAGATTATAAAACTTCAATTATTACCGCAATCAATGCCGGCATAGATATGGTAATGGTACCTGGGGAACATAGTAAGAAGAGTCATTCTTATATCGAATTTATCAACCTTTTAAAAAAATCCGTTCTTGAAGGTTCAGTGAGTATAAATAGAATTGATGATGCGGTCTATAGGATCCTAAAAATAAAGTATTCTATGGGTTTATTTGAGAAACCATTAAAAGATTATAAAAAGCTTAAAGAAGTAGGTTCTTCAAGAAATAGAGAGCTAGCCAGAGAAGGTGTTAATAAATCGGTAGTACTTCTTCAAAATAAGAATATTTTACCTATTTCAAAAAATATTAAAAGTATATTAGTTGCCGGTGAACATGGTCATGACCTGGGTTACCAGTGCGGTGGTTGGTCCATTAGTTGGCAGGGCGGTTCTGGAAATACAACAATTGGTACTACAATTTTGGATGGCATTAGAGACAATATTGGCAACCATAGCAGTGTATCATTTTCCAAAAATGGAGATGGAGCCAATGATCATGATATTATCATAGCGGTTGTTGGTGAAACACCCTACGCAGAGATGAAAGGTGATCGCGAATCACTTGAATTATCCAACAAAGATAAAATATTGATACAAAGATTAATAAAAACAGAAAAGCCGATTGTATTGATTTTGATTTCTGGGAGACCTATGATTATTACACCCTATCTTGAACATGTAGATGCCGTGTTTGCTGCCTGGTTACCAGGCACGGAAGGAACCGGTATAGCAGATTTACTTTTTGGTGATGTTTCGCCCACTGCAAAACTCAGCTTTTCCTGGCCCAGAGATATGAGTCAGATACCCATTAATTACGGTGATAAGACTTATGATCCTCTTTTTCCGCTGGGCTACGGCTTGACATATTAGATACCATCTGTGGAACTACCTAAGCACAATTCGTTTTAAGGCAACTGGCAATCTTTGTCTTTTGCGATAGTAACAAATTCACAAAATAGAAACAGGTTAAAAAAATGAAAAATAGTACGTTAATATTTTTTCTTTTAATAGGATATCTTAAAAGTGAGAGTCTTCTTCAACTTGAAAATGGAAAAATACAAAACTATGAAAATCAGATTGTAAATCTTAAGGGCTGTAATCTAGGTAATTGGCTCCAGTTGGAAATGTGGATGTTTAGCTATGCTGATAAAGGATATGCTGATCAATATGAATTTATTAAGACATTAGAAGATCGCTTTGGGAGACAAGATGCTGAAGATCTAATGGATATATATCGTTCTAACTGGATCAAAAATAGCGATTTTGATATCATCAAATCATTTGGGATGAATACAGTCCGACTCCCATTTGACTACAAATTATTAATGGGGTCTGACAGTGAGCCATTCTCCCTAAAGAAAGATGCCTGGGAGTGGTTAGACCATACAATTAAAATGGCTAAAGAAAGAGATCTATATGTGATTATGGATATGCATGGTGCGCCAGGAAGGCAAAGCGGAATGGATCATAGCGGCAGAGTGGGATACAATAAACTATGGTCGAATAAAGGGTACCAAAAACAAACAGCATGGCTGTGGAATCAGATATCTAAGCGTTACAAAGATGAACCTACAGTTGCAGCTTACGATCTGTTAAATGAGCCGTGGGGCAGCAATGAAAAGAACCTTAAAAAAGTGGTTCTTGAATGCTACAAGGCAATAAGAGCAAATAATGATAATCATATTGTAATTTTTCCAGGTCATACAAGTGGAATTGATTTTTATGAAAATATTCGATCTGTTAATCTTGATAATGTTATCTATACAATGCACTTTTATCCCGGATTTTTTGGATGGGGATCTCCAGAACCATATATACATGCCCAATTCATAAAAGAAGGACTTCCGATATGGAAGGAAAAAATGGAATCATTTAACAGTCCACTATTAATTGGCGAGTTCAATGTTGTTCTTAAAAAAGCAGGTGGAGGTGAAATGATGCGCCGCTATTATGACTACTGTGAATCTTTGAATTGGCCAGCTACCATGTGGTCCTACAAGGTATTAAATGAAAAAGGTGGAATCGGAGATGGTTCCTGGGGAATGGTTACAAATGAAAAAACCTTAATAAATATAAATATTTCTAATGCCAGTAAAAGTGAGATCCAACATTGGTTTGAATCATTTGGTACAATGGAATATTCAATTGACGAAGATCTCAGGTATTGGTTAACAACCAGCAATCAAACAGCTCCATTGGCGTCTTTACCGGCTAAACCACCTGTATTGGTGAAACCACTTGGCGAAGATCCTTTACCTTCTCCGTGGGCAGTAAAAGATATCGGTCGTTCATTAAAAGGTGGACAAATAATTGAATCAAATGATTGGACCTTTTATGGCGGTGGTAATGATATATGGAATACAGATGATCAGTTTAGATTTGCTTACCAGAAAATTGCAGATGATTTTAGTTTTTCCGTCAAAGTTGACTCTTTGAAAAATACACATCCCTATGCAAAAGCTGGAATAATGGTACGAAAAAACTTAAATAAAAATTCAGCTCATGGAATTATAAATGTTTTTCCTAGTGGGGCTACGGAATATGGATACAGGGAGAAGAATGGTCAAGTTATGAAAGCTAAATCAGGTCCTAAACTAGATTCGTCTAACCAAAATCTCAAAGTTGAAAAAATAAAAGAATATGTCTATTTTTATGTTAATGAAAAAAATGATTGGGTTAAAATCGGGGAATTAAATATTAATAATTGGGGGAAATCCATGTATATTGGTCTAGCAACCTTAAGCCATGATAACTCTCAATTAACTACTGTAACGTACAATAATATTCATTTAAGTAATCAACACGGAAACTAAATTATACTGCAATAAGTGTTTATCTTATGAAGATAACAGGCCTACATATACTTTTTTTATTTTTTGTCCTAACTTGTTTTACTTTCCATTCTTGTGATAAAAATAATAATATTTCAGATAATCTACCTCTACAATCTGAAGATACAACTGTGGTACAAATACATGGTCTGTTACAACAAAACGGTAATAAAATTGTAGATAAAAATAATGAACCAGTTTCTTTTGCTGGGAATAGTTTTTTCTGGAGTAATGACAATTGGGGTGGTGAACGATATTATAATTCTGAAGTTGTCTCGTGGCTTGAAGATGACTGGAAGACAACCATCGTTAGGGCAGCAATGGGTGTTGAAGATCCTGGCGGTTATCTTGAAAATAAAACTGCAAATAAGAACCGAGTAAAAACCATTGTAGATGCTGCAATAGATAAAGGAATTTATGTTATTATTGATTGGCACTCGCATCATGCTGAAGATAATACCAATGAAGCTGCATTATTTTTCGAGGAAATGGCAAATCTATATGGTGAATATGATAATGTAATCTATGAAATATACAATGAGCCTCTTGATGTATCCTGGAGTTCCACCATTAAACCTTATGCTATCTCAATTATTGCTACCATACGTTCAATTGATCCCGATAACCTTATTATTGTGGGAACACCTGAATGGTCTCAAAGAGTTGACCTTGCTGCAGCTGACCCTATCACCGGCTATCCAAATATTGCTTACACTTTGCATTTTTATACTGTATACCACCAACAATGGTTACGCGACAGAGCCAGTGCAGCGCTGGAAAGTGGCATCGCCCTTTTTGTCACTGAATGGGGGTCAATCGGATATAGTTTAGTGGATCCTGAAGCAAACGAGTGGATGACCTGGTGCTTTACAAATAAAATCAGCCATTGTAACTGGGCCGTAAACGATAAAGAAGAAGAGTGGTCTATTTTAATTCCTGGCGCAAGCACAACTGGTGGCTGGTCTGATGATGATCTTACAAAAGCGGGCAAACTAGCAAAAAATATTATTCGGAATTGGCCAGAATGAATAGATAAAATCCATCTGACTTTTTAGATCAATTACAGCAAAAAAATTAGCAGAAATAATATCATTCTAATAAAGATATGAAAAAAATATTATATATAATATTTTTATTTGGATTTGTTATCGGGCAACCCATACAGATCAATGAAATTGTATCCACTAATGGTACTGTTTTGTATGATGAAGATGGTGATACACCGGATTGGTTTGAATTATATAATACCAGTGGGCAGGAAATAAATTTAAATGGTTACGGGATCACTGATGATCCTAGTGATCTATCTATGTGGGTTTTTCCATCCATAGTTCTTGAGCCAAATGGTTTTCTTGTTATTTTTGCTTCCGATAAAAATAGAAAAGATCTGGTTGCAGAATGGGATGCAGTAATTAACTGGGGAGATTCCTGGTCATACTGGCCGGGTACAAGCGCACCTATTTTAAATTGGGACGATCCAGGAACAGATGTAAGCAATTGGTCTACGGGACCAAGCGGTTTTGGGTATGGGGATAATGATGATAATACAGAATTATCTCAGATTATTTCTGTATTTGCTCGTAAAACCTTTCAAATAGATGACTCCACAATGATTACAAAAGCTCTTTTTCATATTGACTATGATGACGGCTACATTGCCTATTTGAACGGAGAAGAGTTTAGTCGTAGGAATATGGGAGAACCAAATACTCAGGTATACTATAATGAGACTACAACAGGTCTTCACGAGGCTGAGATTTATTCAGGCGGTTTTCCGGAAGAAATATCAATTGATCTGAATGAGTTTCCTATTGTTTCCGGTGAAAACACCCTAGCAGTTGAGGTCCATAATTATAACACTTCATCATCTGATCTAAGCTGTATTCCTTTTCTCACCTTGGGTTATAATACAGAAATAGACAATGCAACAGAGCCTCATCAATTGATGGTATTACCAAGCTCCTACCTTCATACAAATTTTAAATTAAGTTCAAATGAAGATGATCTAATATTATCTGATCAAGACGAGAATGTCATTGATTCTATTTTTACGGGCACGTTGGAGACAGATATGTCTTTTGGTCGATATTTCGAAAGTAGTTCCTGGGTTTTGTTCGCTGAGCCTACACCCGGTTCTACAAACTCAACATCATCCTATGCCGGTGCGCTATCAACTATTGAGTTTTCTATGGCATCAGGTTTTTATAACCAGGCTCAGATCTCAGTTGAATTGAGTAGCCCTGATGAATCCGCCACAATATATTTTACCACGGATGGTACTACACCAACCATGGATGATTTTAATTATGGGTATTCTATTCCATTGACCAGCACCACAGTGATTAGGGCACGGGCATTTTTGAACGGCTGGCTGCCATCAGAAACGGAATCCAAAACATATATTTTTGGTGAAGACGAAGCAGAAGGTTTGCCTGTAGTGTTTCTTTCAACAGATCCAAGCACCTTTTTTGATGAAGATACCGGAATGTATGTTATGGGGCCTAATGCAAGCTGGGATTTCCCTTACTTTGGAGCAAATTTTTGGGAGGACTGGGAGCGTTCTATCCATTTTGAGATACTTGAAACTGATGGCTCAGGTTACGCAGCCAATGCAGGTGTTAAGATATTTGGTGGCTGGAGCAGGGCATTCCCTCAAAAATCTCTTTCCATTTTTTCTAGAAGTTATTACGGCCCCAGTACTTTTGATTACGACTTATTTCCTGATTCTGGGATTGAGAGTTACGAGGCATTTATACTACGTAATTCTGGGAACGATTGGGAATCCACCATGCTAAGAGACGGATTTATCACCAGTTTAACCAATAACCTAAATATAGACCACCAGCAGTACCGTCCTGCAGTATTATACTTAAATGGGGAATTTTGGGGAATACAAAATATCCGCGAAAAAGTGAATGAACATTTCCTTGCATCTCATCATTTGATCAATGCTGAGAATATTGATCTACTCGATATTCAAGGAGTCAACGAAGAGAATATTGTTCATGGTACAAATATAGATTATGTGAATCTTTTAGATTATCTAGAGAACCAAGATATGGGAGACCCCATTGTTCAAAATGCGCTGGAAAACTGGATTGATGTTGAGTCTTACATGAGTTACCAGGCATTCCAGATTTTTATTGATAACCGAGACTGGCCAGGAAATAATATTAAATTTTGGAGAGACCACCGGGTCGGAGGAAAATGGCGCTGGATATTATATGACACAGATTTTGGATTCAGCATTTGGGAATCCAACGCCTACACATATAATACCCTTAGTTTTGCCCTGAATCCAAACGGGCCAGGATGGCCTAACCCGCCATGGAGTACTTTTCTGTTCAGGCGAATGATGGACAATGATCATTTTAAGAATTCATTTATAAATATTTACTGTGATCTGCTGAACACTGTTTTCCAACCAAATTATCTTATAAGCCACCTTGATTCAATAGCAAATAATATTGAAGATATTATCCCTGTCCATCGAGCCAGATGGTATAATAACGGAAATTGGCCTAATTCTACTGTGAACTGGGAAAGTAGAATTAATACAATGGAAAACTTCAGCACTAACAGAAGGTCTTATGCTATTAACCATATTAAGAATCAATTTGACCTGCCAAATATTGCTCAGACATCCCTGAATATTGTTCCTGAAGGGGCTGGCTCAATCCAGCT
>CAXCBH010000051.1:0-8054 GCA_963980675.1 uncultured bacterium
TAGAGTTTTGTAGCCTGGAAGATCGGGAAATTCTATGGCACGATTATTATTCCCACCATGAGCTATGATGAAGGTTATGTGTAATAGTATTATAAGGAATTTATACAATATAGACTGATTTTATTTTGTTTCTTCCCAGTGAATATCCATGGTATGGTATTCAGCTTTCCTTCCTTTTGTTATGGGTACTGTTAGTGTGTAGGGAGCAGTCTGCCCCGGCTCGAGTGCCGTATCAGCAACTACGTTTGATTCATAAACAATCCGAGTGCCTTTCACAAAGATCGAATCTGTCCCTGTAATTGAAGTAGTTTGATCAAAAAGATTTCCAATTATCCGTACAAAATCTGCCCGGATCTCGCCAACATTCTTGACTCGACCGGAAAAGATTTGTCGATCCGGATAATAATCAATAAACGGTTCACCTAATAGAATGACCTTTGGTCCTGGTTTTTCTAGCTCATCCATACGAACCACCATTTCCTTTTTTAATACCAGTGTTCCGATCTGGGTTTTTAGGGTTAAGGTAGAATCGGATTCTTCTAATAAATCACCAGCTACAACTGTGCCATTCTGGAGTTCTACCTGATGCTGGAATGTTGGTACCTTGACCAAATCTAATAACTCGCGGCTGACGTTGGGCATGGTCTGGCCTTTTTGGTATCCTTTGACGACTCTTTTTAATGAATCGATTTCTATCTCAAGTGCTTTGAGATTGGATTCATATTCAAAGAATAAATTTTCAAATTTCAATTTAGGCTTTTCTGGTTTTTGTCTTTGCTGTGGAAGTATAGCTCGTTGTTCGGTTATCTCAGTTTCTGAATTGGTTTGAGAAAGTGTATTCGAGATTTCACCGTGAGAGATTATCAGTGTCAAATCTACATCGGTAGTATTTAAAGTGAATTTAACATCACCTTTTCCTTCTTTTTTATGTTCACCCATTAGAGTATATGAGCCGGCACGAATTTTTTTGAATTTAAACTCTCCGCCGCCCTTACTTTTACCACCTGCGACTTCTTTACCTTCTTCATTAATGATACTGAGTTTTACCTTTTTTATCTTTTTCCCAGCACTGTTTTGTACAACTCCAGTTACGGTAAAATTCTTTTTGGCTTTTTGTTTAACATTAACAGCAAATACAATCCCTAAGAGAAGGAGCCAGGCCAAATATCTATTCATGCTCTCTCCGAGAAAAATGAGCTTTGAATGCCATTAGGCGCACTGCATTTGCATTTTTCTTTTCTTCACCCAGGGCATAGACCATATTTATAATATTATCGTAATAGATGTAATTCTTTTTATCATTTAACATGGGTAGTAATCCATTCACAACCGATGGGTCATTGAAAGCTGCCAGGTTATCAATTGCTTTTTTGCGAATGTCTACAGGATAATCATCACTGTGTGCTATCTCTATTACAGCTTTTTTCACTTCCGGATCATCAAACTCTCCCAAGGCAGCAAGCATAGTATTCAATAAACTATAATATTGAGATTTTCCTGAGTTGTAAGTATTTAGCAATGCAATGACGAGATTCTCTTCTTTGACACCTTTCATGGTATTAATGGCAAATTCCCGAACTTCAAGATTGGTGTTTGGGTCACCCAATAACTCTGCAAAGGCAATGGCTACTTCATTGGGATTCTTTTTACCCAGTATTTCAACGGCCTTGTTTCGAATGCCAATATTAATTTTTGGATCCTTAGCAATGGTAGTCAGAATCGGTACCACTTGGTGGTTCCCGAGCGCTCCTAGAGTCTCTGTCAATAGACGTTCTGTACGGGACATATTGCTTTTTGCCACCCCGTAGAGGTCCAATAATGCAAGGATCTGGTCCTTAGTTCGGACACGGTTCAGGTTCTTGACGAGGGATATATGAATTGTATTGGTACGGTCTTCCAGCTTATGCATTGCTTGGACCAAGGACTCTGCTGCTTTTGGATTTTCGTCAAACATACCCAGCATATTAATGGATTCATTCAGGAGGGAGTAATCTACTGCGGTGGTCGTTCCCACCATATTTGCAATAGAATTTAGAGCAGTAGGGTGTTGGGATTCGGCCAGAGTTCTACCGGCTGCAATCCGTGCTATTAAATGCTGTTGAGGATCCTCGTAAATTTTTATTAATTCATCTAAAGCTAAGATATTCCCATCACGGTATGCGCTTTTCAATGTTTGGATATTATTCAAAAAATCAGGATCGTTTGGATCGCCGACACCTTTTTTCCCAAATAATCCTTTGATCTTTGTGCATCCTTGAATCAAGAATAATGTAAAAATTCCTATGAGAAACAGTCTACGCATCATTCTCCCATGGGTGTAGGGTTAAGTCGGTGCCATCAAAGATGGCATAGGATGGTCGATAGAACCAATCACCTAAAATGGCCAGTTTTCCTTCATTCACGCTAAACATCTCACCTAAATGATAATGCCCGCAGATCATGAAATCAAAGCCATTATCGAAATGATTTTTAGCAACGTTTTGGACCTCAATTCGCACATCTTTATTAAAATCATTGGAATGGGTATGATGCCGTCCGCTTTTTGAAATTGCATTTGCTAACCTATAGGCAATAGTAGGATGAACCCATCGAAACAGCCAAATAAAAAATTTAGAACGAATTATCTTTTTTAAGATTCGGTATCCATGGTCCCAACTCAAAAGTCCATCACCATGAGTGATAAATAACTTTTTCCCATCTACTTCAAGAATGGCATCATCAAAATACACTTGATCCATAAGTTCTTCCGTTATGAATTCCTGTACCCAATAATCATGATTTCCTAATAATAAATGAAGTTCAATACCATCATTTTTCATTTCCACCGCTTTCTGGTAGAAGTCCATATAAGCTTTGGGAATCAAATGAGGATATTCGAAATAGAAATCAAAAAGGTCTCCAACAAAAAAGCACGATCCACCGGTTTTTCGGATTTGATCCAGCAGGCGATACAAACTTTCCCGACGTTTTTTCTCTTTCGGGGATGCTTGCAACTTTAAATGTATGTCAGAAATAAAATAGACGGGTGTCTTCATGACGGGCCAAACTTACTTGTGACAATTCCTATGGGCAAGGACAGAGCACTAAGAAAAATTGTTTTAGACGAATAGTTGACTTCTCTCCATAATCCTAACTAAAATTAGGGAACTCTCGTCAATAAGAGACGTAGTTTTTAAAGCCATGAGACTCCTTTTTACAATTACATTATGTTTATCAACACTTCTGAACGCCCAATCTTTTGGGCAGAATAAGGTTCAGTACAGAGACTTTGACTGGAATTTTATCCAGACACCCCATTTTGATATTTATTATTATGGTGGGGAAAAAGACTTAGCAGAATTCACCGCTGATGTTGCGGAAGAATCTTATGAGCAAGTTTCACTTCATTTGCGCTGGGATCTGAAACGGAGAGTATCCATCATGGTCTATAACTCCCATAATGATTTTCAGCAAACCAATGTGGTGGACACGTACATGCGTGAAGGGATCGGTGGTGTTACAGAACTTTTCAAGAATCGTGTCGTTTTTCCATTTGACGGGAACTATGAACAATTCCGCCATGTGATACACCATGAGTTGGTGCATGCCATCATTAATGATATGGTCTATGGCGGCAGTATGCAGCATGTGATTTCAAGCCGAACCAAGATTCGCGTCCCCATTTGGGCCAACGAAGGCCTCGCAGAATATTTGAGTTCCAACTGGGATACAAAAGCGGATATGGTTTTACGAGATATTGCCATCCATGAACGTATGCCGTCTGTTAAAGAATTGAATTATTTCATGGCCTATAAAGGAGGGCAATCTTTATGGCGATTTATTGCTGGGAAATACGGGCGGGAGAAAATTGGTGATGTATTTCGTTCTATGAAAATGACCCAAAATGCCGAACGTGGATATGAACGGGCACTGGGGATGAATTTTAAGGAACTAACTACTCAATGGCACAAATACCTTAAAAAGGAATATTGGGGCGACGTGGAAGATCGGGATCCTATAGAGGATATGTCAGAAAAATTGACTGATCATAAAAAAGCACGAAACTTTTATAATGTAAGTCCTGCACTCTCACCTGATGGAAGCAGGGTGGCAGTCTTATCTGATCAAACTGGTTATTTTGATATTCATATTTTGGATGCTATGACGGGAAAACGAATCAAAAAACTGGTAAAAGGCAATCGTTCAGTTAATTTTGAAGAATTGAAATGGCTTCAGCCAGGACTTTCATGGTCCCCGGATAGTAAAAAGATTGTCATTGCTGCTAAAGCAGGTAAAGGAGACGTGCTCCATATTATTGATGTAAAAACAAGAAAAAGCCAAAAAATTGAATTGGAAATGGATGGTGTATTTTCCGCTGCCTGGAGCCCCAAAGGGAATGAAATTGCTTTTGTGGGGCATGTGGGCAGTTCCAGTGATATTTATATTTACGATGTAAACAAACGTACTAACAGAAAGATCACTGATGATATATTTACAGATTCCTACCCATCCTGGAATCCATTAGGAACCCAAATTGTTTTTGTCTCTGACAGGGGTGAGTACGTTAACGGCGAATTTAATGGTAAAATGGTTGACCACAATTACAGCCAGACAGACATTTACACTGTAAATGTTAAAACCATGGAAATTGAGCGCATCACGGCCACGGAGCATAATGAATCCC
Source organism: uncultured bacterium (assembly GCA_963980675.1). GTDB lineage: Bacteria > Fidelibacterota > Marinisomatia > Marinisomatales > UBA1611. The sequence continues at coordinate 4,664 of CAXCBH010000051.1, forward strand.
ATCCTATTTGGGCGAACACGAAAAATTCACTTTTTTATACGTCAGATTATAATGGTGTTTGGAACCTTTTTATTCATCCGCTCCAAGATGAATTTGATCCAGAATCTGGAGAAGTACAGGAAAAAATTGAACCATATGCTGTAACAAATGTTCTGACCGGTCTCCAACAGCCTACCTTATCTGGGAATGATGATATGCTCATTTTTGCGGGATATGCGGGTATTGGTTGGGATCTCTACAGTATTGCAAATCCATTGAGAATGACGGAAAAAAAGATTAGTCAGACACATTATGTGACATTAAATGTTTCAGATGATGAAAAGATTGCTGATCTTCGGAAACATAAAACGGGTCAGGAGGGGAAAGGGTTTTCAAATGGTTTTTCCAATTGGATTTTTGCTCGTGGATATGAACATTTCAATTCGTCAATGGCAGAACCGCAGGTGGCGGAATTGGTCTCTGTGGATTCTACAAAAGTAGATGGTCATTATATTCCAAAATCCTACAAAACACGGTTTACACTGGATCTTATCAGTGGAAATCTGCAGATTAGTAATGTGTTTGGTACTAGCGGAATGACATACTTTTCATTTAGTGATATTTTAGGTGATCATAAAATTGCTTTTGGAACAGAAATGGTTTTGACTTTGGAAAATAGTGATTATTTTTTCTATTATGCCTATTTGAAAAACCAAATAGATTATCATTTTGTTGCTTTTCAGAATGCGGACTTTTTTAATGTAGATTATTTTTCCATTGGCAGGCTTCGTCATTATGGACTTCAGGGATTTATTTCTCATCCTTTCAGCCGGTTCCAGAGAATAGATTATGGATTATCATGGCACAATATAAATTATTCAATTTTAGAGCAAAGCACGGATGAGTTCGGCCAGATACGTTATTTAAGTACCTATTCATCAGATTATTCCACGATTCTTCCCACAGCGAGTTGGATTTATGATAATTCTGTTTTTGGGTTCACAGGCCCCGTTGATGGTTTTCGCCAAAACATGTCCATGACTATTAATCCAGGATATGGATCTAACGATTTGAAATTTCAAACCTTCAAGACAGATTCTCGAAAATATTGGCTATTGGGTAAAGATTACACATTAGCTATTCGTGGATTTTTTGGAAAAAGTATAGGCGTAAATAAACAAAAATTCTTCCTGGGAGGAATACCCTATTTGCTTGGTGGTGGTGGTGAAACGAATGGCGTCATTGATGAAAGTAATTTTCGTAATGTAATTTTGGATACATCCAACGCATCTCTCATTCACGATATCTATTTTACCGAATATGCTTTTCCTCTTCGTGGCGCACGGTTTGCTGAACGATTTGGAACTAATGCGACCTTATTGAATTTGGAATTTCGGTTTCCTTTTATCAATTATCTTGCCTTGGGATTTCCTTTGAAAGTGATTTTTGGGAATATCCGCGGTCATGCTTTTATGGATGTAGGTGCAGCGTGGGATGATCCAAAAGAATTCACCAATACATCTTGGCCTGAACGATATGGTTCTAGTAATTCCGGTGAATTTTCACCCTGGGTAACCACCATTGGCTTAGGCACTAAAATTAACTTGGGTTATTTTTTATTAAGGATTGAAACAGCTTGGGATAAAAACTCAAATGGGTATTCCAAACCCCAATGGTATTTCTCCTTGGGTCCAGATTGGTAAACCTTTCTTGATTCTCTTTGCCGTGGTATCCAATTTCTTACCCGGCCATGGCTAGAATTAAAACAAAAACAGCATACCTTTGCTCCGCATGTGGAGACGATTTCCCCAAATGGAATGGTCAGTGTCCTTCCTGTAAAGAATGGGGGACACTCTCCGAATTCAAAATATCTGCAAAGAAAAATGGCCGTGACCATAAACCCCGGGAAACCAAATCGTTTAAAGAAGTTTTAACAGCTGATTCCAGCGAAAGAATTCCAACAGGCCTCATCGAAGCAGATCGTGTTTTGGGTGGTGGACTTTTATCCGGATCTCTTATTTTATTAGGTGGTAGTCCCGGCGTTGGAAAATCCACTTTAGCGCTTCACATCTGTTCCGGGATTAACCGGAAAGCGCTTTATATTTCTGCAGAAGAGAGTGAAGAACAAGTGGCTCTTCGGGCTCGTCGACTCAATATAAAACCAGACCAATTATTTTTGTCCGGTGAAAATGAATTAGATGGTATTATTTCCCATATTGATAGGATACAGCCAGACTTAGTTATTATTGATTCTATTCAAACTGTGATGAATTCTGGGTTAGACTCATTACCTGGTTCGCCCAGCCAGATTCGAGATTGTGGTCAAAGGCTTCTCGAAGTATCTAAACAAAAAAATGTTACAGTCCTTATTGTAGGTCATGTAACTAAAGATGGTACCATTGCTGGCCCTAAAATGCTTGAACATATGGTTGACACTGTTTTATACATGGAAGGAGATGATCGATATGATCACCGAATTTTAAGAGCAGCAAAAAATAGGTTTGGAGCCACTCATGAAGTTGGCATATTTAAAATGGCCGAAAATGGGCTCATTGAAGTAGCAAATCCATCTGAATTATTTTTGGCGGAAAGAAGTGTTGAAATTAGTGGAACAAGTATTTATCCATCGCTGGAAGGGACGCGCCCAATCCTAGTGGAAGTTCAGGCTTTAGTTTCCAATGCAAATTATGGAACTCCCCAAAGAAATGTAAATGGTTTTGACACTAAAAGGCTCGGTATGCTGATTGCTGTTTTGGAAAAGCGCATGGGGCTTGCTATGGGGACAAAGGATGTTTTTGTAAACCTGGTTGGTGGACTTCGAGTTGATGACCCGGCCGCAGATTTATCCATTCTTTGTTCAATTGCATCGAGCACAATGGATAAACCTATTGCGGAAAATATTGTTTTGTTGGGTGAAGTTGGTTTAGCAGGTGAAGTTCGTTCTATCAACCGTCTTGAACATCGGTTAAAAGAAGCCGCAGCTTTAGGGTTTAAGAAAGCAGTTGTGCCCATAGCCAGCGTGAATGATAAAGCCAAAAAAGTAAAAATTGAACTTCATCCTGTCAAATTCGTAAAGGATGCTTTTAGAGTATTATTCTAATTCTTCCTTGAACTTTTTAAAGAAAATAAATCATTATTCAATTAACACTTTTGGGCACGTTCAAGGATTGAATTTATTTATATGAAATTCACACTTCAAAATTCTGATTCAAATACATCTGCCCGAACGGGTATTTTAAAAACCGATCACGGTGAAATAGAAACACCCATATTTATGCCCGTGGGGACAGTGGGTGCTGTTAAAACCATGGCACCCCAAGAGTTGAAAGATATTGATTCCCAAATTATTCTTGGGAATACCTATCATCTTTATTTGCGCCCAGGTATTGATGTTATAAATGAAGCAGGGGGG
>CAXCBH010000052.1:0-8040 GCA_963980675.1 uncultured bacterium
TATTTTATTTAGCGGTCAATGCCGCAATAGTGTATCCGGAATGGAAGCAGTTGCAGAAGCACTAAACATTACTGAGTTGGTCATCATTCAAAGTCACTCTTATCATTTAGATACATACTTTACGCCTGTATTAAATCAAGAAGGGCATGTATGCGCTCTCATTCTTTGTATGGATATTATTTCCGTAAAATCTGCACGGGACTTAAATGAATTTGCAGATAATAAAGATATTCCAATCATTAACATTCCATTGGAAGATGCCATTGGTACCGCAAGTGATCCCGGATCTTTTGCGGTCAATGCATTACCCCTACCTGGTGTTTTAATTGGGCCCAGCCATTTTTCGGATAAAAGCATCGATGATCGCCTGGCAGATATGGGTGTGCAAAGGATCGTTACACCCACAACCCAATTTGAATTAAGTGGAGGCTCTATTCATTGTATCACAAACGAAATTTGAAATATAAAAGGTGAACTTCTTTATTGTTTTTAACAAAACGATGGCATCTGGGTAAATATCCAAAATTGGATTAAAACAAAAAAGGGACGATAAATCGTCCCTTTTTTAATTACAATTAATTCGAAATTAAATTCCTAATCCAAGTCTGAAATTCATACTACCGAATCCTTTATTTCCAGGGATTGCACCATCAGCCATTACTTGTCTATAATAAACAGATCCACTGAACGTGAGCACTTTAAAAAATACTCCTGCATCAATATGAAAGCCACTGGTTTCAACTGCATTGTCTGTTAAATAATCTGTCACAGCAGTATAATCATATGCACCACTTTCTAAATTACTTGCACCCCCAAAAACTTCTTCGAGCATTTCCTGGTTTACCATCGGTGTTGATTTATTTGTATTCATACCCAAGCCACCATAAAGCTTTGCTTTTGCCAGAAAGGGAATACCCAAATCAAAGATAGGTTTTTGGATTGTGATAAACATGCTACCTGCGAGAAAAGCAAATTCCTGTGGTTCTGCTGTTGTGACCGCATTTTCAAATGTAAAATTATAGACCTGACCGGTAAAATTATATTCTATATCTAAGTCAACGACAGGAATAATATCCAAATATAAGTAACCGCCTATGCCACCCCCATTCTCAAAACTATCATATGAAAAACTACCAACTTTTATATTTTCTACCATGATGTCAGAACTCCCTGCATCAACAGAAAAGGTGCTTGAATTCACACTAAGACCAAATCCCCCAATTGCAAAAATGGATGTTGGCAGAACAGCAATCATGATACCGATTAAAAATTTCTTCATTTTAAACTCCTTGTAATGTCTATGAAATGATTTTACAGAGTTTACAATAAGTCTTGGCAAGAAACAAATCACTCATTGAAAACCCACACGTCTATTCAATAAATTGTCACCTATCATTAATTGTATGAACCGATACTTCATTCCTACTTTCATTTTTCTGGCTGCAGGATTATTCAGCCAGGATGTTTTATGGCCTACACGAGTCAGTAAACTATACTCGTCCAATTTTGGTGAAAACCGGGATGACCATTTCCATATGGGTCTGGATATTAAAACCAATGGAGTTATTGGTCAGGAAGTTCTTGCGGTGGAAGATGGTTTTATTCACCGTATGACATCCAACTATAACGGTTACGGGAAAGCACTTTACCTTACCACCATTTCTGGACACGAGGTAGTTTATGGGCACCTAGATTCCTTTACACCGATTTTGGACAACGTCTGGCGATTACAGCAAGCAAAACGGAGGAGTTATAGGGTAGATGCACACTTTTCCCGTCGGGAATTCCAAGTGAAAAAAGGAGATGTGATTGGATATTCAGGAAATACAGGAAATTCATTTGCACCTCATCTTCATTTTGAATACCGGAGTGGTAAAAGTATACCATTGAACCCGCTGACCCATGCATTTGATCTTCCAGATCATGTGATGCCTATTCCTAAAAAACTGGCTCTTATCCCTATCTCCCAAGGTTCTCTTGTAAATGCAAGTCCGCTAACACAAACTATTCCAATTTATCGAGATAACTCAGGCGTGTATCATTTTGCGGATACAGTTAGTGTCTTTGGCGAATTTGCATTTGCCATTCAAGCGGTGGATAAACGGGAAGGGGGAAATAATATTTATCAATTCCATCGAGTTGAATTATTGATCGATGGTAAAATGAAGTATGAGCTGGATTATACCAGAATTCCGTTCAGGGAAGGAAAATTCGCAGGCACCGTTATTCAATATGATTTGAAACGGCAAAACCTAGGAGAGTTTCAAAAATTATATCGACTTGAAGAACATAAAAAAATATCCATCCATACTGAGAATGATTCAGGGATTCTTCAGCTATTACCGGGTTTCCACTCTGTTACAATTAACATTTTTGATGCTAAAGGGAACAAGGCAGTGGTTCGTGGAATGATAGTTGGCACTTTTCCAATGACCCTAAATGTAAAAGAAATCTTCCGTGATAGAAAAGTTATCACACTGGTATTATCTCCAAAACGAGGCGGCTTACCCATTCGGGATGCGGTGGTTTATAATTTCACTCCCTACGGGTTTCCTGATGAGAAAGTTGAAATCATACATGCGGAACAGGTCAAAAAGGATCTCCATATAACGCTGCCATCAAAATCTTTACGTGATCGAATTTTACAAATTATTGGAATTAATCAACTTGGCGGTATGGTGAGTCCTTACCACTGGAGTTCAATGAAACCTAAATTAAGTGTAATTGATATTCGTCCAAGCCTAAAAATCGCCAACACGGAACGTGGGCTATTTTTTCAAGTTGAGATGGATCAATACGTTCCAGCACAAGCCAGCATGAAATTGGCAAACGATAATACATTTATGTCTTATCCATTGGAACAAATCGGGCCCAATACATTTCTCACGGAACGTCTTTCTCATCATGTTGTCAATGATATGAAATATGTGGATGTGGAATTATCCAATAAAGGGCAAATTCGGGAAACACGTTTTCATTATCAACTCACAGCCACAGGCCCAGGAGAAGAGTCTAATACTATTTCCAATGACCGTAACTGTTCCATCCAGACCCAGCCCAATACATTTTACCAAACCAATGTAACCTGGATAGACCAGATAAAAGAATTTGTTCCAGTGAAGGATGGTTTTCATTTATCGCCTGTTTATCAACTCCAACCCTACGATCTTTTACTCAAAAATAAATTTCGAGTTTGGATTCAGTATGAGCGTGATTTGGCAGCACACACAAACCTTGGAATCTATTATTATGATCAAAAAGGAGGGGAATGGGTTTATACACCAACAGAAAATAATCAGCGAAAACAGATTCTTTCAGCTGAGTTAAGCCAAATGGCTGCAGTTACAGTAATCCAGGATCTGGATTCCCCACAAATTAAAAACATGTTTCCAGCTAACAGCGCCCGGTATCAGATCCAAGATGTGACTGAAATTAAAATAGTTGTGGATGACCCTATTTCGGGGATCGAATCTGAGGAAGCATCGTTTGATCTGTTGTTTAATGATACCCCCATATTTTTTGCCTATCAACCCATCAAAAAAGAAATATCTTATCCCTTTAACCAACCTTTAACAGCAGGCCAACACAAAATTGAATTTAAAGTGCGGGATCGGATGGGCAATGAGTCCGTCGAAACCATCTACTTTGTTGTTTATTAATGTTTTTCCCATATAAAGATGATAATCCAAGGGTTCTATTCCCTTTTGTGACTTTTGGTATCATTACCTTAAATGCGCTCATTTTTCTCGGCCAATTTTGGATCTCAGGCAATGATCCAGGTATAGGTAAATCCTTGGTTTATATGTTCGGATTTGTCCCTGCTGAATTCAATCCACTCACTATTTTTACATCCATGTTCATGCATGGTGGATTTGCTCACATTATAGGTAATATGTGGTTTCTATACATTTTTGGAGATAACGTTGAAAGTATTTTAGGACATGTTAAATATTTCATTTTTTATTTGGCCTGTGGTATTGGAGCAGCCTTGGCGCAATTTTTTGTTGAACCCGCTTCCCAAGTTCCAATGATTGGTGCCAGTGGTGCCGTTGCCGGTGTTTTGGGGGCCTATATGATCCGATTTCCCAAGGCGAGGGTTCATGTTCTGGCTGTGATTATAATCTTTATTACAACATTTGTAGTCCCCGCACAAATTGTGCTTGGGTTATGGTTTTTAATGCAATTAAGTGGTGGGCTTGGTAGTTTGGGGGTTGATACAACTGGTGGTGTTGCCTGGTTTGCTCACATTGGCGGATTTTTAATCGGCGTAACCTCTTTAAAATATTTTCAAAATTTTCGAATAGAATAAATATGAAGCAGAAACTAGTTCAAACTGCTATGGATATGCGGAATCATGCTCATGCACCTTATTCCAATTATCGCGTGGGCGCAGCGGTAGAAACCGAATCCGGAGAAATCATAGGCGGTTGTAATGTTGAATCATCCAGTTATGGACTGACTTGCTGTGCGGAACGGATTGCTCTTTTCCGTGCAATTGCTGAAGGGCATACGTCTTTCAACGCCCTAGCTGTTGCCACAGAAAATGGCGGCTCACCCTGCGGTGCTTGTCGGCAGGTGATCTGGGATCTTTGTAAAGATATTCTTGTGCATATTTGTGATAAAAACGGATTGCTGAAGACATTTTCATCTTCAGAACTTCTACCTGGTGCATTTGATGATTCACACTTAAAATGAATACAATAATTATTGGGATCGCCGGAGGAACAGGGTCTGGCAAAACATCGCTGGCAAAAGGAATTCTTTCAGAATATGGGGACGGTGAAGTGGCGGTTATTGAACAGGATTCGTACTATAATGATCTCTCTCATATTCTATATGAAGAACGGGTGATTCAGAATTATGACCATCCGGATTCCATTGACATTGAACTTTTTGAATCCCATTTACAGGGCTTACTAAATGGCGAATCAGTTAATGTCCCAACCTATGATTTTTCCACCCATGTCCGGATGGATAAGACCGCCACAATTACACCACACCATGTGATTGTTGTGGAGGGTATTCTTACGCTTCATTATACTCAACTTCGCGATTTATTTTCTATAAAGATCTTTGTGGATACACCGGCTGATATTCGTTTTATACGACGATTAACACGGGACATCCATGAGCGGGGACGGACACCAGATTCGGTGAATAAACAATATTTAGCAACTGTACGACCTATGCATAATCAATTTGTGGAACCGTCAAAATATTTTGCAGATCTTATTGTGCCAGAAGGCGGAGAGAATAAAGTCGCTGTTGATCTTATTCGTACAAAAATAAATTCAATCTTAAAATAATTATGACGCTTACCCCCAAGGACGCAGGATGGATCGAAGTGATTTGCGGTAGTATGTTCTCTGGAAAAACAGAAGAACTAATTCGACGGCTTCGCCGCGCCCAGATTGCCCAAATGCCCACGATAATCTTTAAACCGCGAATCGATTCCAGATATAGTGAAACTCATATAGTGAGCCATAATAAGCTGAAACTGGAATCTCATCTTGTAAATACGCCACAAGAAATATTAGATCTGGCTGAAAACGCCAATGTCGTGGCAATTGATGAAGCACAATTTTTTAATGATTCTATTTTAGATGTTTGCAAAACACTTGCCAGCCAGGGAAAACGCGTGGTAGTGGCTGGATTGGATACGGACTATCGTGGCGTTCCTTTTGGCCCCATGCCCCAACTCATGTGTGAGGCGGATTATCTAGATAAACTCCGGGCTATCTGTGTACAATGCGGAAATCCGGCTACCTACACACAACGGACTTCAAATGATGCGGGACAAGTGGTGATTGGCGAATTAGATAAATACGAAGCACGTTGCCGGAATTGCTATCAATCACCAAGGGAAAGCTGATGGAAAAATTTACAGGACTGATCGGTATAATGGTATTGTTGGGTATTGCCTATGCTCTATCCAACAACCGCAGTATGATAAAACCACGACTGGTTATTTGGGGCTTAGGTTTACAGATTTTATTTGGTATTATTATTTTAAAAATACCATTTATCAAATTACAATTTCTCAATATAGATAAATTATTCAAAAAATTGATCAGTTTTTCAGATGCAGGAAGTGATTTCCTTTTTAAATCATTTGTTCCTGGAGTAGGCTACCACGAGGCCATGGTGAATTTCGCTTTTCGCGCATTGCCGGTAATCATATTTTTTTCAAGTTTAATAGCGGTTACCTATCACTTCGGAGTTATACAATTTATAGTAAAATGGATAGCGCGCCTGATGGAAAAAACCATGAAAACGAGCGGCGCTGAAACATTAAGTGTTTCAGCTAATATTTTTGTGGGACAGACAGAAGCGCCCATTTTAATCCGGCCATTCATTAAAAACATGACTAATTCTGAGTTAACTGCAGTAATGACCGGAGGGTTTGCCACAGTTGCTGGTTCTGTTTTAGCTCTATATGTTTTGTGGCTGAATACTATACCCGGGATCGCAGGCCATATGCTGGCTGCCAGTATCATGTCTGCCCCTGCTGCCTTGGTTATGGCAAAAATAATTTATCCTGAAACAGAAAAATCAGATACAATCGGCGATTTACATATTAGCATCGAAAAACAAGATGCAAATGCCATGGATGCCCTTGGGAGAGGAGCCACCGATGGATTGAAATTGGCTGCCAATGTGGGAGCTATGCTGGTTGCATTTGTATCAATTATTACCATGATAAATTTTATACTGGGCTATTTTATTGATACAACCATGCAGGAAATGATGGGGTTTGTCTTTCAACCCATAGCTTGGTCTATGGGCATTCCCTGGGATGAAGCGAGAATCATGGGCACCCTAATGGGTGAAAAAATCGTATTAACAGAATTAATTGCCTATTCAAATCTGAGTGAAATAATCAATAATGGCGGAATATCTGAACGCACAGCAATCATTGCCAGCTACGCACTGTGTGGTTTCGCTAATTTTGGATCCATAGGAATACAACTGGGAGGAATCGGCAGTATGGCTCCAGAGAGAAGGAAAGATCTTTCAAACCTGGCCTTTAAAGCCATGATCGGGGGTGCATTGGCTTCCTGGTTAACAGCAACTATTGCGGGAATTTTAATTTAATGAAAGAGTATAAAATCGTATGAAACTGTTAATTATGGGTCCTCCCGGTGTGGGAAAAGGGACCCAAGCAGACTGCATTAATAATGAATTGAAGATTGTGCATCTTTCTACCGGGGAAATTCTCCGAGCAGAAGTTGATGCAAAATCTGTAATTGGGAGGAATGCTAAACTTTATATGGATTTTGGGCGACTTGTACCTGATAATATCCTGATAGAAATTGTGACAGAGCGCATTTCAAAATCGGATTGTCAAAATGGCTATATATTGGATGGCTTTCCCAGAACTCTTCCCCAAGCCAAAGGATTGGATGAAATGATGCATTCTATCGGACATGATTTGGATTGCGCTATCAGTTTAACCGCGAATAAAGATGAATTGTTGGATCGACTTATCAAACGCGGTGAAGATGACGGTCGGAGCGATGATAACCCAGATGTGATTCGGAATCGCCAAAAAATTTATTGGGAACAAACTGCACCGTTATTAGACTTTTACCATGAAAAAGGTATCCTGAAAGAAGTGGATGGCCTTGGTGAAATTCCAGAAATCACTAAACGAATATTAGACGTTTTAAAATAAAATGCTAAAAATTGGACTCACAGGCGGAATCGGCACCGGGAAAAGCTCTGTCAGTACCCTGTTTAAAGAATGGGGTGCTTATATTTTTGATGCGGATGTCGTGGCAAAAGATATTATAAATAACAATGAAACAGCCCAGTCTGAACTCATTGCTGAATTTGGTACGGATGTTCTCGGATCTGATAATAAAATTGACAAAAAGAAACTTGCGCGGATTGCTTTTTCAGATGAAGATCATCAACTTCGGCTCAATATCATTATCCACCCTTATGTATTTAATGAAATAGATTCTACTTTTGATAAAGTGCTGGCAGATGGAAATCATGAAGTGTTTGTGGTGGATGCAGCTTTAATCTATGAGTCTG
>CAXCBH010000053.1:0-7942 GCA_963980675.1 uncultured bacterium
AATATTACATAAAAAGGGCAGATATTTATCTGCCCTTTTTTATTATACAATATGAATAAGAATAGAATAATTCCAATAATACTATTGTTATATATATGCAACAATTCTGCTACATCTAATGTTTATAATGGAATCACCTTATATTCAAATGGCGGTAATCTAGGTCCATCTAATACTTACTTAATTAACAATTCATTCCACACTATTAATACATGGTCTCACCCGGTAGGAGTTGTTGGCACCCCTTATTTATTGCAAGATAAAACTCTCCTTGTTCAGCTTCGTTCTGAACAACATCATTTTGGCAATTCCCATGGGCCCATAGGTGGACGATTTAATAAAATAGACTGGGATGGTACAGTTCTATGGGAATATTTGTATTACGATTCAACTTATCATCCTCATCACGATATTGAGCCAATGCCTAATGGAAATATTTTAGTTTTGTGTTGGGAAAAGAAAACATATGAAGAAGCACAAAATTTTGGCAGGGTAGATATAAACGGAGAAATGTGGCCATTGAAAATTGTAGAGATCGAGCCAATTGGATCAGACGATGCAAATATTGTTTGGCAATGGCACCTGTGGGATCATTTGGTTCAAGACGTGGACTCGCTGTTACCGAATTATAATGATATAGCATCCCACCCTGAATTAATTGATATTAATGTTGGGCAATTTACAAATGAAACTAGCGGGGATTGGTTGCACACAAATGCCATTGCATATAACCCCAATTTAGATCAAATTGCTTTTTCATCCAGGCACCTAGATGAAATATTTATTATTGATCACAGTACTACAACTAATGAAGCGGCTTCTCATATGGGAGGTAATAACAATATGGGCGGTGATATAATTTTTCGATGGGGAAATCCTGAAAATTATAATATAGGGGATGCCAGTGATAAAATGCTTAATGCACAACATGGCGTTAATTGGATACTTGATGATTATCCTGGAGCTGGTAACTTATTGATATTTAATAATAATCCTAGCGATACCAGTGGACAGGACCATACTATAGGAAATTCCAGCGTCGTTGAAATTATTACACCTTTAAATGATGATGGGGGTTATGATATTTCTACCGATAGTGGCGTTTATGGTCCCGATGGTTATTTATGGGAATATGGCGGCGATAACTCATTTTTCTCTCATTTTCAATCAGGAGCTTATAGGCTTCCAAATGGGAACACAATAGTAACAGTATCACGGGAAAGATATATTTTTGAAATTGACACCCTAGATCAGATTGTCTGGGAATATTATTTTGAAACTCAATCAGGGTTAAATGGCAACACAGCACGCGCACAAAAATATCAACCCAATTATTTTACATTTTCTCTTGGAGATATGAATTTTGATTATGTATTAAGTATCGAAGATTTAAATATTATTTGCAATATTATTTCTGAAAATAATCAATATTTAGAGAATGGTGACATGAATCAAGATAATATAATTGACAACGATGATATCGTTTTAATCGTTGACGCAATTTTGCTTAATGAATGATGTTATTGAATACCGTTATGTTCAGATTAGTGAAGAATAATGTCAGAGATAGTATAATCAATTAACAAAGAGAAACTATAATGAAAAATTCATCTATCATTCTAATTGTAGCATCATTCCTTGTTGTAGTCCTACATCATAAAGCACCAGAAGAATTACGGTACCCGATTACAGAAAAAGGAGATACTATAGATACTTATTTTGATACGACTATTGCAGATCCGTATCGGTGGCTTGAAGATGATTATTCAAATTCAACGAAAGCCTGGGCATCTAAACAAAATGCTTTTACAAACTCCTATATGAGGAAAATCCCTTTTCGACGAAAAATCGAAAAACGATTAACGGAGATCTGGAACTATCCATCACAGGGCATGCCATTCAAAAAAGGAAATAAATATTATTTTTATAAAAATGACGGACTTCAGAGCCAGTCTGTTCTTTATGTTCAAGATTCTCCCACTAGCGATCCAGTGGTATTTATGGACCCGAATCAATTATCTAATGATGGCACCATTGCTTTAGGTGGTACGTATTTCTCAAATGATCATAAATATATGGGTTATTCCGTCAGCATTGCCGGGTCTGATTGGCGGGAATTACATGTTAAAAATCTCTCAACGGACGAATTACTGCCTGATCATTTAAAATGGGTCAAATTTAGCGGCATGGCATGGCATGGAGATGGGTTTTACTATAAACGATATCCAACGCCTGATGAAAATGAAGAACTCTCTGCAGCAAATGAGCTTGCAAAAGTTTATTATCACCGATTAGGTACATCGCAAGAAGCAGATGAATTGATATTTTTTGAATCTGATAAACCCAAACTCGCTCCAAGTATAAGTGTATCAGATGATGAAAGATTTATGTTTCTATATCGATCCAGTGGAACATATGGAAATATGCTGGCTTTCAAAGACACCAAATTAGATGAAGAAGAATGGACGCATATTGTAGATGACTTAAATTCAAATTGCTGGATTATGGACAATGTGGGTGACCATCTGATTGCCCAAACAGATCGAAATGCGCCTTTTAAAAAGATTGTTCGTATTGACCCGAAAAATCCACAGGAATCAAACTGGAAAACATTGATAGAAGGGACACAAGATCAAGTTCTATCTTCGGTAAACCTCGTTGGAGGTAAATTCTTTGCCCATTTTACTCAGGATGTTACATCTGTCTGGAAAGTTTATGACCTTGATGGGAATTTCCTTTATAATGTGGATCTCCCAGGAAAAGGAATTGTTGGCGGGTTTGGTGGTGAGAAAAATCAGCAGATTACCTGGTACACATTTAATAATTCAGTAAATCCATCCACAATCTATCAATATGATATTAAACAGAATATATCCACAGTTTTCAAAGAATCGGAAGCCAAATTTAATCGAGACAATTTTGTATTAAGACAGGATTTCTATCCATCCAAGGATGGTACCATGGTCCCCATCTTTATTTCCCATAAAAAAGGGCTTAAAATGGACGGAAAACGCCCAACCTTACTCTATGCCTATGGTGGGTTTAATATCTCGATTAAACCCTATTTTAGCAAGGCTAATTCAATTTTATATGAGAATGATGGTGTCTATGCTATTGCCAATTTAAGAGGCGGCAGTGAATACGGACAGGATTGGCACGAAGCGGGCATGCTACATAATAAACAAAATGTATTTGATGATTTCATAGCCGCAGCGGAATATTTGGAAAAAAGTGGAATTACAACTCCAAACTATCTTGCAATTCGTGGCGGTTCAAATGGAGGATTACTCATTGGTGCTGTTTTGAATCAGCGGCCTGACATTTGCAAAGTTGCATTTCCAGAAGTTGGAGTCATGGACATGCTTAGATATGAAAAATTTACAATCGGTCATGCCTGGGCCGTGGAGTATGGTTCTGTATCAATAAAAGAACATTTTACAAATCTGGTGGGGTATTCTCCGCTTCATACAATTCAAACCGGTACAGATTACCCTTCTGTTCTTGTTTATACTGCTGACCATGATGATAGGGTAGTTCCAGCTCATTCTTTCAAGTATGTGGCTGCGTTACAAAATGCACAGGGTGGGAGCGAACCTATTATGGTACGCATTGGCCAAAGCGCTGGCCACGGTGCTGGGAAGCCTACAAAGAAAATTATTGAAGAATACGCCGAAAAATGGGCTTTTATGTTTTACGAAATGGGGTTGGATATTTAAGCAAGGACGCGAGCCAGATCATCTCTGATCAAGATTAAAATGGCTGATTGAGACACAATCAAATAATCTTTATCCTCAATTTTGATCTCGATACTGGCTTTGCCGAGAAATAAGGCATAATCCCCGATCTCTGCCTGGGTCGGAATATATTTCACATCTGACCTTTTATCTTTCCAAGGTTCATCAAAGGATGAATCAGGTGAGCCCAAAGGGATTCCAGGACCCACTTCAACAACCATTCCGCCGCGGACTTCCTGTTTTTCAATCACACTGGGAGGGAGGTAAAGTCCAGCAGGTGATTTGGTTTCACCTGTATCAGGACGGATCAATACGCGGTCACCAACGACCAATACTTGTTTATTTGTACTTTTCATAATCCAATAGAAGGGATAAGCACTGCATTGGCGATTAAAAGGTGGATGATGCCAAGGAAATGCAGTTTAAAGATCTGTTTCTAATTCTTCGGATTTTGGTGGTGACTTTCCCCAGTAAGTTGCGCTTGAATTTAATAAAAAATAGACATTGTCATTGGTACGATATACTTCTGAAGAATTGGAATCACGAATATAGTTATGCTGATAATCCTGCCCAGCATTTCCAAAGATATAATGAATTATTTTCTTATCTTTATCATTGAAAGCCTGAAGATGACGGCCCAATGAATCATCTACACCAAATTTTTCCCATTTAGTTTCGTTTTTTGAAATAAGCATTTCCATTTTTACAGCAAGCAAGCGATCAAATAGGTTTTTTATTTGATTTTCTTTGATTAAAAGTGAATCAGCCTGTGTAATACGCCAAGTTGTATCGGATCGTACGAGTTCTAATGAATCGTCTCCTTCACTAATCAAGACACGATATATATCCTCTGGATCACCAGAAAATATAGACGAATCTGCTACAGTATAAGATTGTTGTACATTTTGGTTATAGAAGTAAATACCAATAAGTACTGCAAGGGCACCTAATGTATATTTGAGTGAATCAGTCATAGATTTGCCTCAGGATTTCTGCATGTTTTTTTTCTTTTCTCATTTGAAAAAAACCAAATGTTAAAACGAGTAATGACGGAATTAGCATATTTGCCCATTTCCATTTTTTTCGAGTCGAATCTTCCAACTCTTCAAGTGGACGACTCGTGATTTCCCTTGATCTTAAAGATATCAAATCTTCGTCCCCAGCAAGATAATCAACCGCATTCATCAGGAAAATGAGATTATCATTCACAGACATTCCTGCATCATCCGCTAGAAACTTAGAATCTGAGATAAGCATCAATTCACCACCATTAACCAGTTTTGATGTTGCAGCTAAGATTTTACCTTTCTGTCCCAACATTCGTATAAACGGATTTTGTTGTGGATCCGGGCTTAACATATAATTACTTTCCATTAATCCACTATTAGAAGACGATTTAAACAACTCAACAACACCAGCAACACGATCATTGTTTGTGGTATCTATTTGAATTTCACTTGGGAAGAATGGTAGAACCTGTTCAAGGTCAGAAACTACAACCTCATCCTTATTAAAAGATTGAACAATAGGGAAGAAGGGATAATCCATTGGTCGATTCATCATGAAAATTCCACGACGTTCCTGGACCTGAACTTTGCTTGATTTTCCATCCAATACCAAATTTTGTTTCAATATTATACCATGATCTTTTAGAAAGCTAAAAATGTCAGAATCGATTGGATTTGCTTGTTGCGTTTTAATATCTGTCAAAATACCACTTTGTGTCAGGAATATCTTTTTACCAGAGTCCATAATAGCTATAAGGTTATCCATTACCAGTGAATCCAATGAATCCACAGCACCCGATACTAAATAAACATCAATATCTGCATTAATCGGGCTGGATAAATCAACAGTTTGAAAAGAATAATGCTGACTTAATTGGGAAGACAAATTGTCTGTTTTTAATCCCGCTTCTGAATCTAAATGAGCTAAGCCTATTTTTTTCTTATCAATATCAATTAATGATTTTATTTTTGTACTGATCAGATACTCTAATCCCGAAGTGGATTGAATGACGGGAATGACTTCCTTTTTATCTTCGAACAATAAGACCATTCCAAGATAAACTTTTTTGATTTCTACTTTGTCATTTTCAATAACCTGCATTTGAACAGGCTGAATTCCATCTTTTCTCGCCTGTTCTTCCATATCCTTATCCGATTCCGGGTTATGGAAAAAGAATCGAATGTTATTATCGGAGTAAGCGCTGAATTCTTCTAAAATATCCTGCAGAAAACGCCGTGTATTTCCCAACTCATTCGGAAGATCATCAGAAAAATACACTTTCATGGTTAAGAGGTCATCAACCTTGGAAACAATTGATTTGCTTGATGACGACAAAGAATACATTTTATTATCTGTCAAATCATATCGATCAAAAATATCTCGAGCAATTAAGTTCAGAAGGAGCAATCCTACAAGTAAACCACCTGTATAGAGAATGAATGAATTTTTATTTTTTGTTAACATGAGTTAACTCCATTTCCGGGATTCAAGTACCCGGGTTGTCATGAAAAGAAAAAATCCAATCACTGATCCAAAATAAACAATATTTCTTGTATCAATAACGCCACGAGACATATTAGATAAATGAAATTCTGTACTCAAATACTGGATTAAACCAGCTAAGCCTGGTGGTACAAATACTAATAACTTATCCATAAGGAAAAAAGTAATTACAATTGCTATCCCAACTATAAAAGCAATAACCTGGTTTTCTGTGAGACTGCTGGAAAAAATGCCAACAGATGTATAAACACCGCCTAGAAGTGCTAATCCAAGATAGCCGGTAAATACAGCGCCATGATCTATAGTTGTACCTACATTAATAAGCGTAATATAGTGGATTATAGTTGTTAACAGGGCGATTAGGATGAGAGAGAGACCTGCTAGGAATTTTCCTATAACAATATCTCTTTCTCGAACTGGAAGCGTGGTTATGATCTCGATCGTCCCCAAACTTTTTTCTCTGGAAATAAGGCCCATGGAAACGGCTGGGATAAAAAAGAGATATACTAAGGGAACGATACCAAACAGTGATCTCATATCTGATTGATTGTAAAGGAAAAAGGTGTTGGTGAAGAAATATCCATTTACCAGTGCAAAGACCACCAAAAAAATATAGGCCATTGGCGTGGTAAAAAAGGATCGTAGTTCCTTTTTATAAATTGTAAGAATATTATGCATGAGCAGAACCTCCATCTTGAGTCAGGTGTCTAAAAATGTCTTCTAGGTTTCGTTTTGAAGTGCTCATTTCCACAAGTGTCCACTCATGATTCACAGCATAATCAAATACATCTTTTCTAGGATCAGATGTACTGGTGTGCTCCAGAGTAACCTGAATAGAATTACTCATTTTATGAATAGACTCTATGGAGATACTTGGAATAACAGCTTTCATATCCTGGATGCTATTTTCATCTGCATTTTGGATTTCAAGATGAAGTTGGGTCATTCCTTTTGAACCAGATATTAGATCATCACTGGTACCATCAGCAACAATTTCACCATTATTAATAATAATGATACGATCAACGGTTGCTTGAATCTCTTGAAGAATATGAGAAGACATGAGCACAAGTTTTTCTTTTCCTAATTTTTTGATTAGCCGTCTTATATCAACGATCTGGTTTGGATCTAGTCCGGATACAGGTTCATCCAAAATCAATATTTTAGGATCATGAATCATTGCTGCAGCGAGCCCAATGCGTTGCTTATATCCTTTTGAACAATTACCAATAGTTCGATGCACAACTCCTTGAAGTGCACATTCTACCACAACTCGCTCCAATGCTTTCTTATAATCTTGGTCAATGATTCCTCGAATTTCTGCATGAAATTTCAAGTATTCAAAAACTTTCATTTCAGCATAGAGCGGATTCAGTTCTGGCAAGTAACCAATTTGTTTTTGAATCTCGAGGCTATGCTCTAATATATTTTTCCCGTCAACGAATACATTCCCGGCTGTTGGAGATAAGTAGCCTGTCATCATTTTAAGAGTTGTGCTCTTTCCTGCACCGTTGGCTCCTAAAAATCCAACAATTTCTTTATCAGATAATGAAAATGAAATTGATTTCACGGCTTGAACATGTCCATAATTCTTGGACAGATTTTCAATACGAATCAATGGTAGTCTCCTTTAGTTTTGAAATTATCAATGTTAAAAGAATAAAATAGTTCCTAAAATTGCTGGCAATATTATTAAA
>CAXCBH010000054.1:0-7797 GCA_963980675.1 uncultured bacterium
AGGCTTACGAAAATGACCCTGTAGCACTTTTGGATTTGCTGAGAACTATTGACCCCGAATATGCAGAAATTGTTCATATAAACAACAAGAAACGACTCATGCGTGCTTTAGAGATCTATGAAACAACAGGGAAGACGCCGACGGAGCATTTTAAAGATCAAAAGAAACATCCGGTTGAAACAATGAATCTTTTTACCATTTTATTGAATTGGGATAGAAAAATAATTATCCAACGGATTGAACAGAGAACTGATGAAATGTTGGAAAATGGATGGGTAGAAGAGGTACAAGAATTATTGATAAAACAATCTGAGTCCAAAAAGGTTTATCCTGCCTTGAATTCTATTGGATATCGGCAGATCCAGTCTTTTTTAAATAATGAAATGACTTATGATGAAATGAGAGATGATATTGTCATCCGTACTCGCCAATTCGCACGACGACAGGTCCAATGGTTTAAAAAAGAGAAAATTGATTTAACTGTTGAAATGGATCATCTGAATCAGGAGATAACTCCCGATGTTATTTTTGATCTAATTTCTGGAAAATAATATAGTCTTCAGTGGTTTAGATGGATCTGATCTGACCAAGTTTTATCCATCACTAGACTGATAAATTATAATTGATTTAAACGTTCTCAAGCATCACTCATTAGTGTAAATTAAGGGGCTATACAACCCTTTAAATTGGTTCAGAGAGGCCGATAAGGGCAGGGTAAGACCTCCGCGCGAGTTATTAATAACCTCTGTCCGGAGGTTTTTTTTTGGAAAAAATGGAGATTGAATGAGTAAAAAAATTTTATTGGATTCAGATTCAATCGGTCGTTCAATCACCCGGTTGAGTTATGAAATCCTTGAGAAAAACTTGAACTCCCAGAATATTGTATTAATTGGAATTCATAATCGTGGTGTTCCATTGGCTGCACGAATTCAAAACAAGATTTGTGATATTAGCGGTGTTTCCTTAAATCAGGGATCGTTGGATATCACATTTCATAGAGATGATTATAGAGAGCGATTGGTGATTCCTCAAGTAAAAGGGACCGATATCTCCTTTTCATTAGATGGAAAAACTGTCATTTTAATCGATGATGTGCTTTATACCGGGAGAACGATACGAGCTGCCATGGATGAATTAAATTCTTTTGGGCGTGCTGCCAAAGTTCAATTGGCAGTACTCGTTGATAGGGGACACCGTGAATTGCCAATCAAGGCAGATTATGTTGGTAAAAACATCCCAACCCATGAAGGGGAACATGTAAATGTGACATTAACTGAAACGGATGAGGTAGATAGTGTTTACTTGATAAGGAGTACGGGATAATGCTGCAACAAAGACATTTACTTGGACTGGAAGGATATCCCAGGGAAGATATTCAAACCATTATTGATACCGGATTCAAATTCCGTGAAGTTCTGGATCGACCAATTAAAAAAGTGCCGTCGCTTCAAGGTGTAACAATTGTAAACCTGTTTTTTGAAAATTCCACTCGAACACGAATTAGTTTTGAATTAGCCCAAAAACGATTGAGTGCTGATACGGTGAATTTTTCTGCATCTTCCAGCAGTTTGAAAAAGGGAGAGAGTTTTAAAGATACAGCACAAAATATTGAAGCCATGAAGATAGATGCCGTGGTCATGCGCCATCCAACTCCGGGTGCACCAAAACACTTAACAGAATTTATTGATGCAGTCATTATCAATGCAGGAGATGGGACCCACGAACATCCGACACAAGCCATCCTTGATATGATGAGTCTTCATGAAAAATTCGGGAAACTAAAAGGGCTCAAAGTTGGAATTATAGGTGATATTTCCCATAGTCGTGTGGCACTGAGTAATATTCATGGGCTTCTTATCATGGGAGCTGATGTGACATTGTGTGGTCCGCCAAACCTTATACCGCCTTTTATAAAGGATTTAGGGATAAATATTAATTATAATGTGGACGAAGTCATTGAATGGGCGGATGCACTCAATATACTTCGGATCCAAAGAGAAAGAATGGGATTGGGACTTGTTCCATCTGTTCGAGAGTACCGAGCTATGTTTGGGATTACTCAAGAAAGGCTAGAGTCGCATCAAAAAGAAATAGTTATCATGCACCCGGGGCCTATGAATCGTGGTGTTGAAATTGATGGGACGGTCGCTGATGGAGATCAGGCCATCATTTTAGATCAGGTATTAAACGGAGTCGCTTCACGAATGGCGATCCTGTATCTGCTTTGCGGCGGAAAAACCAACGAGGAAGATGAATCATGAAAATTGAAAAGATGGCCAAAAACCTTATTCTGAAGAATGGAACAATAATGGATCCATTTCATGGAAAAACTATTGCTGGGGATATATGGTTAAAGGACGGAAAGATCGCAGGTGTTGGAAAGGTAGATGAACCGAAAAATTCACTCACAATCGATTGCAGTGGAAAAGTAATTACACACGGATTTTGTGATATTCATGTTCATTTTCGTGAACCGGGAAGGGAAGATAAAGAAACACTTATATCAGGATCACATTCTGCCATGGCTGGTGGATTTACACGTGTTTGTGTTATGCCCAATACAAATCCACCCTTGGACACTCCGGAATCCATCAATTTTATCCGGGAGAAAGCAGAAGAGTCTCCCATTTATATTCACCCAATTGGTGCCGTCACAAAATCACAAAACGGCAATGATCTCACAGAAATGGGGCTCATGCATAATGAAGGTGCAGTGGCCTTTAGTGATGATGGTTTACCCATCCAGAATGGTGCCATGATGAGAATAGCGTTAGAATATGCAACAATGATGGATGTACCAGTCATTAATCATGCGGAAGATGAATGTCTTAGAGCAGAAGGTGTAATGCATGAAGGGAAAATCTCGACTCAATTGGGGCTCCCTGGGAATCCTGATTTGGCAGAATCTGCCATGGTTTATCGTGATCTGGAACTTGCTCAATTTACTGGGGCTAGATTGCATATTCCTCATGTGAGCTCAAAAAAATCGGTTCAACATATCCGTGAGATGAAATCAAAAAATGAAAAAGTCACGGCAGAAGTGACACCACATCACTTATTCTTCAATGATGAAGCACTTACATCTTATAATACCAATCTAAAGGTTGCACCGCCCATACGAACAGAAAGTGATCGTAAAGCATTAATTGATGCAGTGAAAGACGGAACCATTGATTGTATTGCAACAGACCATGCACCTCACACGATTGAAGATAAAGAAACGACTTTTGATCTGGCCTCTTTTGGTATGATCGGGCTCGAATCCTGCTTTGGTGCAGTAAATAAGGTTCTCGTGCATGATGAAGGGCTTGAATTGGGATATGTACTAAAATTATTAACATCAAACCCTAGAGCTATAATGGGATTTGAGCAGGACTTATTTTCTGAAGGGACGGATGCAGAGATTACCATTTTAGATCCGGATGTGGAATGGTCCTTCGAAAAAGTACATGTACAATCTCGGTCAATTAATTCTCCTTATTATGGAGAGATATTAAAAGGGAAGGTTGAGTACACAATTTCACGCGGACAAATCACGACTCAATTATCTTAAGTTTTTTTAGATTATTTATTGACCAAGGCAGTAATTATTGTCTAATTTTGTGGGCTTTATTCGAAGTGAAAATGAAAACAATATCAATAAAACAATCAGAAATCGAAAAAAATTGGTGGATCGCTGATGCCGAAGGACAAACCCTTGGCCGATTCGCCTCAAATATTGCCCAGATCCTTCGTGGAAAACACAAAGTGAATTTTACACCGCATATGGATATGGGCGACTGCGTCGTGGTTATAAATGCAGAAAAGATCCAAGTGACTGGATCCAAAGAAACTGAAAAAACATATTTCCGCCATTCCGGTTTTCCGGGAGGTGGTAAGGAAACATCTGTTGCAGAAATGCGCCGAAAACATCCGGAAAGGATTGTAGAAAATGCGATCAAAGGAATGTTGCCACACAATCGCTTGGGAAGAAGTATCTTGTCTCATTTGAAAGTGTATGTTGGTTCAGATCATCCACACACAGCTCAACAACCACAAACTTTAGAAATTTAAAATTATGTCAGAAGCTACTTATTACGGAACTGGCCGCAGGAAGAGATCAATCGCACGAGTTTTTGTGTCTCCGGGAAAAGGAGATATCCAAGTGAATGGTCAACCTTTCAGGGATTATCTATGTCGGGAAACTTTAGCAACGGTTGTCATGCAACCCCTCGTAGCATTAGAAAGCGAAAAAGCCTACAATATTAATGTAAATGTAAATGGTGGTGGACTAACCGGTCAAGCGGGAGCTATTCGACTGGGGATTTCACGTGCGCTTTTAGGAGTGAATGATGACTATCGTGCTATCCTGAAAGGGAAAGGTTTTCTGACCCGTGATGCGCGGAAAGTTGAGCGGAAGAAACCCGGTCAACCTGGTGCCCGTGCAAACTTTCAATTCTCAAAACGTTAATTATTATCTATGCCTGAAATCAAATTTGAAGATCTTCTGGGTACAGGTGCTCATTTTGGGCACGTAACTCGGAAATGGAATCCTAATTTTAAATCTCATATTCTTCTAGAGAAGAATGGGGTCCATATTATAAACCTTGAATCCACAATTGAAGGATTTAATAAAGCAGCTGATTTTGTAAAGGAAATCATAAGTAAAAATGGTGAAATCCTTTTCGTCGGTACTAAAAAACAAGCTCAGGACATTGTACAGCAGGAAGCGGACAAATGCAGCATGTTTTATATTGTAGAACGATGGCTGGGTGGGACATTGACTAATTTTTCTACCATTAAGAAAAGTATAAAACGATTGAAAATTTTGGAAAAAGAAGGGTCAAATCTTTATGAGAATCTTACAAAAAAAGAAACTCAAATGCTCAACCGTGAACGAGTAAAACTAGCAGATCAACACCGTGGTATTAAAGATATGCGACGTTTACCAGATGCAGTTATAGTGGTAGATGCCCAATATGAAGACACTGCTGTTCGTGAAGCTAAGCGGCTGTATATCCCAATAATTGCAATTGTTGATTCAAATACAGATCCAAATAAGGTGGATTACCCTATTCCGGCAAATGATGATTCAATCCGGACAATTCAATTAATCATTTCCGCCCTAGCAGACGCTATAAGTGAAGCACGTGGTACCGCTGCTGAAAAAAATAAGAAAAATTCTGATAAAAAAATAGATACAGATTCGAATGAACAATCTGTAAAAGAAAGTGAACTAAAGGTAGAATCTGTACCTGAAGAAATTGCAGTGGAAGATGTTGAAGAAGATACTGCTAAAAATACTGAAGAAAATTCTGAAGAAAATCCAGACCCAGCGGAAACGCCTGATGCTCAGGAAATTGAAGATGTTTCCAAAGATTCAATTCAAGAAGGTGAATGATTAATTATGAGTATTGATGCAAAACTCGTAAAGACACTTCGAGACAAAACTGGTGCGGGAATGATGGATTGTAAAAGAGCCTTGGTGGAAACTTCAGGTGATTTAGATAAAGCAGTTGATCACCTTCGAAAATCAGGCGTTGCAAAGGCAGAAAAGAAAGGTGTTAGAGAAACGAAAGAAGGATTGGTTTATTCTTATATCCATGCGGGTGGACGCTTGGGCGTATTGGTAGAACTAAACTGTGAAACTGACTTTGTTGCAAATACAGAGGGATTTATTGAATTGGCTCACAATCTTGCCATGCAGATAGCCGCCACTAATCCTGTTGCACTTGATCGTGATTCAATCGATGAATCAATTGTTGTCCGTGAAAAAGCTATTTTCATGGAACAGGCTAAAGCTCAAGGAAAACCAGAAAATATTATAGAAAAAATGGTGGAAGGTCGAATCAACAAATTCTATCAGGAATCTTGTCTGATGGATCAAACCTATATCAAGGATCCGGATAAAAAAGTCCACGATTTGATCACAGAAACTATTTCAACATTAGGTGAAAATATAAGCATCAACCGTTACATTCGGTTCGCCATTGGTGAATCAGATCCTTCCAATAACGGCCAAGTTTAACTCCATCCATGGCTGAGCCGCTGTATCGCCGTGTTCTTCTAAAACTTTCAGGAGAAGTATTGGCAGGTGAACAGGATTTTGGCATTGATCCCATAAAAGCAAACTACCTTGCAGAAGAGGTACAATCCATTCGTGAATCGGGAGTTGAAGTCGGGCTCATTATTGGTGCTGGTAATATATTTCGCGGTATGCAGGCAGCCAGTAAAGGAATGGATCGCGTTACAGGCGATTATCTCGGAATGTTGGCCACTATTATGAATGCCATTTCCGTCCAGGATGCTTTAGAAAAGGTTGGGTGTGAGACTCGAACTTTGTCTGCCATTAGTGTTTCCCAGATCGCTGAACCTTATATCCGACATCTTGAAAAAGGGCGTGTTGTCATTATAGCAGGAGGTACCGGAAATCCATTTTTTACTACAGACTCTGCTGCTGCCTTAAGGGCAGTTGAACTGAATGCAGAAGTGGTATTGAAGTGGACTAAAGTCGATGGTATTTATGACAAGGATCCCATGGTCCACGAAGATGCAGTGAAATTTGAAACTGTTTCGTTTTCTAGAGTTTTAAACGATAATTTGCGAGTCATGGACATGACCGCCATTACCCTATGTAAAGAAAATAATTTGCCAATACGAGTATTTAATATCAATCATACCGGGGACTTGAAAGCTTTGGTTCTTGGCAGTAAAATTGGCACACTAGTTTCAGAGTAAAACATGATTGATGATATTTTAGCTGATGTGAAGCACCGTATGGATCAAACCGTAATCCATTGCCAAGGTGAATTAAATAAAGTTCGTACCGGCCGAGCTAATCCGGAAATGTTTAATTCACTAACTGTCGATTATTATGGTTCAATAACTCCCTTGAACCAGGTATCAACCATTTCTGTACCGGAGCCAAGGCTCATTACACTTACACCCTATGAAAAAACGTTAATCCCTGTTATTGAAAAAGCAATCATGGATTCAAATATGGGATTTACTCCGGGGAATAACGGGAATTCGGTTTTGATCCCTATCCCACCCTTAAGTGAAGAACGTCGGCAGGAATTGAATAAATTTACTCACCACTTGGTTGAAGAAGCACGAATTGCAGTAAGAAATGTGAGACGTGATGGAATCCATCATTTACAGGATTTTGGGAAAGAAGACCATGTATCAGAAGACATTATTAAAGATAACGAAGGTGATATTCAAAAATTGACTGATGATCATATTAATAAATTAAATGTGCTTCAGAATGACAAAGAGAAAGAAATTTTAGAAGTCTAAATTTTATTACATAATCATATTTATAAAAAAAGCCTTCAAGTATTAAGCAAGAAGGCTTTTTTTATATTCACATATCGTTCAACTTATTGAACGAATAATTTAGTCACATTTAGACCATCCACATTCTCGACATGTGAGACATCCACCTTCATTTACTACACTATGATTGTGGCATTTTGTACAGATTATGAGTTCGTTTTCTTCTTGATGATCTTGTGCTAATGTGATTAATGGTTTTTCCAGGGGTTGTTCTGATTGCCCTTTTTGATTCATCTCTTCACGTTCTTTAATATAATCATCCAGTGCTTTTCCAATGGCATCTGGTGTAGACAGGATTAATCTGCCATCTTCCCAGGTTGGATTTGGTCCGGAAATTCCTTTTAATTGCCGAACGATGGCTTGAGGATCCAAACCAGATCGAAGTGACAATGAGATCAAACGGCTGATAGCTTCTGATTGAGCTGCTGCATTTCCACCGGCTTTTCCGATAGTTGTGAAGACTTCGCAAAGACCATTTTC
>CAXCBH010000055.1:0-7678 GCA_963980675.1 uncultured bacterium
ATTGCTTTATGGTACTGGAGATAAAAAATTTAAAATGGACTACAGTTCCGAGCGTTGGAGTGGAACTTATTCCGGAGGCTGGGAAGGGGCTATTCCGAATTTAATGCGCCGATACACCCAAACTAAATCTTCTGGCATTCGCGAATGGATCGAACAATTTATGAGTATGCGCCCTTGTTCTGATTGTAAAGGCGCTAGGCTCCGGAAGGAAACACTTGGGGTTATGATTAATGAAAAAAATATTGGCCACGTATCTTCCATGTCCATCCGGGATTTAAATATCTTTTTTCAAAACGTAAATCTCACAAAAATGGAACATGCTATTGCTGATCAGATCCTGAAAGAGATTTGTAAGCGATTGAGTTTTTTGGTCAATGTAGGATTGAGTTATCTCACCTTAGATCGCTCGGCAACCACTTTATCAGGGGGAGAATCCCAACGAATTCGACTTGCCACACAGATTGGCTCCCAATTAATGGGCGTCCTATATATTTTGGGCGAACCATCCATCGGACTCCACCCACGTGACAATAATCGGTTGCTGAATACCTTAAAATCACTTCGAGATATTGGAAATTCCATTTTAGTTGTAGAGCACGATAAAGAAACGATAGAAGCGGCGGATTATATTATCGATTTAGGACCAGGTGCAGGCAAACATGGCGGAGAAATCACTTTTGCAGGACCCCCAAAGCAATTATTAAAATCCAATAAGTCACTTACGGGTAAATATCTTTCCGGTAAAAAACAAATTCGTATTCCAAAGGTCCGCCGAAATGGAAGCTCAAATCAATTATCAATCAAAGGCGCCACAGGAAATAATTTAAAATCTATTGATGTGGATTTTCCATTGGGCCGATTTATTGCTGTAACGGGTGTATCCGGAAGTGGCAAAAGTTCATTGGTGAATGAGACTCTCTTTCCTGCTTTAGCGAAAGAATTGAACAGGGCGCGGACTTACCCATTGGAATTTGATTCTATCACAGGGGCGAAGTTTCTTGATAAGGTGGTAGATATTGACCAAAAACCCATAGGCCGGACGCCGAGATCCAATCCTGCAACTTATACGGGTGTTTTCACATTCATTCGCGATATGTTTGCCAAATTACCGGAATCTAAAATTCGAGGTTATAAACCTGGTCGTTTTTCATTTAACGTAAAAGGTGGTCGCTGTGAATCCTGTGAAGGTGATGGCATTATTAAAATTGAAATGAATTTTCTCCCTGATGTGTATGTAACCTGTGAAGTTTGTGCAGGAAAACGATATAACCGAGAAACATTGGAAGTGAAATACAGGGGCAAATCCATTGCTGAAGTGTTGGGTATGCCAGTATCTGAAGCGTTGGAGTTTTTTAAAAATATTCCATCTATCCATAAAAAACTCCATACATTAAATGATGTGGGACTAGGTTATATCCATTTGGGGCAGCAAGCCACAACACTTTCCGGTGGAGAAGCGCAGCGGGTAAAACTAGCCACGGAACTCTCTAAAGTATCTGCCGCAAAAACACTTTACATTTTGGACGAGCCTACCACAGGCCTCCATTTCGAGGATATCAGGATGCTCTTGCATGTGCTCCAGCGTTTGGTGGAACGTGGAAATACAGTTTTGGTCATTGAACATAATTTGGATGTGATCAAGACTGCGGATTGGATCATCGATTTGGGCCCAGAAGGCGGTGACGATGGCGGGACTGTTTTGGCCACCGGCACACCAGAAGAAATTGCATCCGTGAAAACATCTTATACTGGATCATTTTTAAAACAAATTTTAGTGAAAAAGGAAATCGCGGCATGAGATCTCCTGCAGAATTAAAGTAATTTTTTAAACATTGAGGGATCGTAAAATATCTTATTAATCAATGTATTAATATTATGATGAATCTACGCCAAAGTAAGCATACCAGTAGCTACGGATCCAGGGCTCGCACTATAGTAGTCAAATTTTTCTCCCTCTCTGTCTTTACGACAGCAATTTGAGATTGTATCTTTAGAGTCAGTTTTAAACTGATTTACATCCATTTTACTTAATGACAGAGATACATATTACAGACCCAACACCATTCGATGATGATAGTGTTGTTGAAAAATCTCTTCGCCCCTCTCAATTTGATGAATTTATTGGTCAGAAAGAATTGGTGGATAATTTGAAACTTTACATTGAAGCATCTAACTCTCGTGGAGATGCTTTGGATCATGTTCTTCTATTTGGTCCACCGGGATTGGGAAAAACCACTCTCGCCAATATTGTTTCCAAGGAACTAAAATCCAACATAAAACAAGCATCCGGACCAGTAGTGGAACGAGCGGGCGACTTGGCAGGAATGATCACTAATTTAGGTCACCGTGATGTATTTTTCATCGATGAGATTCATCGTCTTAATGCAGTAGTGGAAGAATATCTCTATTCTGCCATGGAAGATTTTTCCATCGATATTATGATTGATAAGGGCCCCAGTGCCCGTAGTGTACAACTGACGATTGAACCATTTACCCTCATTGGTGCTACCACACGATTGGGGAATCTCACTTCACCTTTGCGAGATCGTTTTGGTGTGGTACTTCGTGTGGATTATTATGAAGCAGAAGATCTTTTCCACATAATTAATAGGTCCGCCGAAATATTGGAAGTAGATATTGATGATGAAGGCGCTATGGAACTAGCCAGACGCGCCCGTGGAACTCCACGGATCGCCAATCGTATATTGAGACGGTCTCGAGATTTTGCACAAGTCAAAGCTTCCGGCAAGATCAATATTGATGTGGCCAAGGCATCCTTGGAAAAATTAGGCATAGATGATATTGGACTGGATGAGATGGATCGGAAGATTCTGGAAGTCATTATAGATAAATTTAATGGTGGCCCTGTAGGTGTAAAATCGCTGGCAGTTGCCATAGGAGAAGATCCAATCACCATAGAAGATGTATATGAGCCTTTTTTAATCAAGGAAGGATTTTTGCATCGTACACCACGGGGGCGAATTGCCCAGAAAGCAGCATACAATTTACTTGAAAAAGAATTAACAACAGACCAAACGAGGTTATTTGAATGATCGATAAAAAGAAAAAGTATAAACTTGGTGATTTTAATTATCGCCTACCAAAACAATTAATTGCCCAGTATCCGGAGTCCAGACGGGATTTCTCGCGATTAATGGTAGTGCACCGTGATACAGGGAAAATTGAGCATAGAAAATTCCTGAATATCACAGATTATATGCGGAAAAATGATCTTATGGTGGTTAACAATACAAAGGTATTTCCTGCAAGGCTTTTTGCAACGAAAGACCGGACCGCCGCTAAAGTGGAAGTTTTTTTACTCCGTGAATTAGCACATGATCTTTGGGAAGTCATGGTAAAACCTGCCCGGAAAGTCCGCATCGGGAATAAATTGGTATTCACACCAAAACTTATGTGCGATGTGATAGATAATACGGTTTCAGGCGGTCGTGTGGTTCGTTTCGAATATGATGGTGCTAATTTCCATAGTGTCATCGATAGAATCGGTACGTCTCCCCTTCCTCCCTACATTGACCGTGATGCTGATTCCGTGGATAAAAAGAGGTATCAAACCATATATGCGAAGGAACGTGGTGCTGTGGCTGCCCCGACTGCTGGGCTCCATTTTACTGAAGGGCTCATCAAAAAAGTAAAAGACAAAGGCACCAAGATTGAAAATGTTACACTTCATATTGGACTTGGAACTTTTCGTCCTGTTCAAGTAGAAGATCTGAATCGACACCAGATGGATTCTGAATATTTTGAAGTGTCCCCTAAAACGGCAATGGCAATCAACCAGGCTAAAAAGCGGCATCGGAAGATCATTGCTGTCGGGACATCCACTGTACGCGCATTAGAAACAATTGCCATATCCGGATTCCAGGTAACCCCAAAAAGGGGTTGGACGGATAAATTTATTTACCCACCCTACGAATATAAAATGGTGGATAAAATGATAACCAATTTTCATGCGCCTAAATCGACCTTGTTTATGATGGTTAGTGCATTTGCTGGTCGCAAATTGATCAAAAAAGCATACCTAGAAGCTAAAAAACAGAATTATCGTTTTTTGAGCTATGGTGATGCCATGATTATCCTTTGATCAAAAAACTTTTGTAATATGAAAGTATCCGCAATCATTCCTGCTGCTGGTTCTGGCGAACGGTTTGGTGAAGTGAAACAATTTAAATTGTTTTCTGGCCGTCCGCTTATCTTTCATACTTTGAAACTATTTTTACAATCGGACTATATTGACGAAATTATTGTGGCAGTACCCAGTGCTAATGTAGACTCCACCCATCGAGATGTGCTGTCCATGTCAGCCGGAAAACCGGTGAAAGTGGTGGCTGGGGGTATGCGTCGGCAGGATTCTGTGAAAAATAGCATAGATGTATCTGACTCGCATTCAACATTAGTTTGCATCCACGATGCTGCCCGGCCTTTTGTGACAGAAGACCTTATTCAGCGATCCATTTCTGCTTGTGAATTTGCGGATGGTGCCGTTGTGGGGATCCCCAGTAAGGATACAGTAAAATTTTCTGAAAATGGATTGATAAAAGAAACGCTTGATCGTGAAAAAATATGGCTGGCGCAAACTCCTCAATGTTTTCATAAAAATAAATTACTTCAGGCGTTGTATTATGCCGAAACAGAAAACTTAACCGGAACCGATGAGTCCGCATTAATGGAAGCAATGGGATTCTCCATCAAACTGGTAGATGGAGAATCAAACAATTTTAAGATTACCACAAAAGATGATTGGATACGAGCGGAATTAGTTGCCTCTCGACAGGCTCAGGGATCAGTATTATGAACAGAGCAGGTACAGGATATGATGTCCACCAGTTGGCGAAAGGAGAATTACTTACTATAGGGGGTGTGGATATACCATCATCTTTTGGGTCAGTGGGACATTCAGATGGCGATGCTTTGATCCATGCGGTGGTGGATGCGCTTCTTGGTGCATCCGCATTGGGTGACATTGGTCAATTTTTTCCCAGCAATGATGCTAATTGGGAAGGTGCTCCCAGCAGCTACTTTTTAGCCGATGCTGTTAAACGAATTCGGGAAGCTGGATTTGAAATCAATAACATAGACGCAACCATTATTCTCCAAAAACCAAAACTGGAAGAATATATTCCCCAAATGAAATATAATTTAGCTTATTCCATGCAAATTGATGAATCCAAAGTTTCCATAAAAGCCACAACCACAGACCATCTTGGATTTGTGGGCGATAGTTCCGGCTGGGCAGTACAGGCCATTGCAACGCTTTGTATTAAGCATGAACCATCTTCTACTTAAGTCCCACGCGAAGGTTAATATTGGTCTCCAAATACGGAACCAGCGCCCGGATGGTTACCATAATATTCACACTATTTTCCAGGAGCTGGATTTTCATGATACAATCAAATTAGAAAAAAGAGATTCCAGTTGCCAATTTTCTTCCAATGTGGATTGGCTGCCTAAAGATAATTCCAATCTATGTGTAAAGGCATGGCAAAAAATGGTAGATGCATTTGGACTTGGTGGTGTCTCAATCGAGCTGGAGAAAAGAATTCCTGCTGGTGGTGGTTTGGGTGGAGGTTCATCCAATGCAGCCACCATCTTAAAAGGACTGCGTAGGCTTTATGAATTGGATGTGAGTGATGACGAGCTAGAAACCATAGGTCTAGATTTAGGTGCGGATGTTCCGTTCTTTATTAAGGGAAAAACACAGATCGGAAATGGAGTTGGTGAAATCTTAAAACCAATTGAAACAATAATTAATGGGTGCTATTTATTGGTAGCCCCGAATTTACATATTGATACAAAATGGGCATATAGTGAGTTAAAAAATATTTTGGACAGGCCAAACGAGGTAGTTAATTTTCCGGGCTTTATTCGAAAGGAGATTATTCCTTTTGAGCTTTTTGAGAATGATTTTGAAGCAATCGTTGTTCCAGCATATCCAGAGATTGGACAAATAAAAAAATCGCTTCGAGTCCATGGGGCTCGTTTCGCCAGTTTGTCGGGCTCAGGCTCGACTGTGTTTGGGGTTTTTGACGAAGATGCAGATGCCAAATCAGCCGAGTCACATTTTTCATCCCGATACAATACATTTATCACCAATCCAACTCTCTAATTTGTAACAACACCCAATTTATTTGGGGCGTAGTATAATGGCAGTACACCTGGTTTTGGTCCAGGCAGTTGGGGTTCGAATCCCTGCGCCCCAGCTCATATTAATTCAGAAAAAATATTATGAATAACAAACTAAAAATATTTAGTGGTCGCAGTAACCCTGCTTTGGCTAAAAAGATTGCAAAATCACTTGGGTGTAAATTGGGTGAAATATCTATTAGCACCTTTTCCGATGGTGAATTATGGATCAAGTTTGAAGAAAATATTCGTGGGACTGATGTGTTTTTGATTCAATCCACTAATGGACCATCTGAGAATATTTTGGAATTAGCATTGATGGTGGATGCAGCAGTTCGTGCTTCCGCGGATCGTGTAACAGTTGTTATCCCTTATTTTGGTTATGGACGTCAAGATAGGAAAGATCAACCTCGTGTACCTATTTCATCTCGAGTTATGATCGA
The DNA here is from genome assembly GCA_963980675.1 of uncultured bacterium. Taxonomy (GTDB): domain Bacteria; phylum Fidelibacterota; class Marinisomatia; order Marinisomatales; family UBA1611. The sequence continues at coordinate 6,585 of CAXCBH010000055.1, forward strand.
TATTTTTACAGCAATGGGCGCAGATAGAATTATTACAATGGATCTTCATTCTACACAGATCCAGGGATTTGCTAAAATTCCGTTTGATCATTTATATAGCAGAATGGTGTTATTGGATGCAATTAAGAATGAAGGGTTGGATCCGAACCATACCGTTGTGCTGGCACCAGATATTGGATCAGCAAAAATGAGTCAAGCCTATGCAAAACGATTGGGAATGCATTTTGCATTAATTGATAAGCGTCGGTATGCACCCAATCAAGCAAAAGTGAGTCATCTTATTGGTGACATCAAAGATATGCATGTGCTTATTATTGATGATATGATTGATACAGCGGGCACTACAGTTAACGCAGCGCAAGCCGTTTTAGAACAAGGGGCAAAATCAGTGACGGCTGTGGCAACACATGGCGTGTTATCTGGTCCAGCCATAGAAAGATTAAATAAATCAAAAATTAGAAAAATTATTGTGACAGATACGATTGATATTCCCATGGAAAAATGCATGGATAATATGGAAATTGTAACTGTAGGGAATGTTTTTGGCGAAGCAGTTAACCGAATTCATAATGGTGAATCAGTCAGTGCTTTGTTTGAATTTTAATTAGGAGAAAAAACGATGGCATCATCGTATTACAAATTAGAAATTAAAGATAGAAACCTCACGCGGACTAAAGGATCAAAAACTATTCGTAGGTCGGGGCTTATTCCCGGCGTCCTCTACTATGCAGGTGAGGCTAATGTAAACATATCGGTAGATAAACTGATACTGTATCATGCATTACAATCTGGCCAACATATTTTTGAGGTTGAGCAGGGAGGCGATACACAGTTTACCATGATAAAGGAATTACAATATCATCCTGTGACGGATGAAGTGATTCACATCGATCTAATGCGAGTACGCCGATCAGAGAAAATAACGATTTCTGTGCCCTTAGTATTGATTGGTGAACCACTAGGCGTCAAGGAAGGGGGAGTATTATCGCAATCCATGACACAGATTGAGATCAGTTGTTTTCCAACAGATGTTCCGGATCAGATTGAATTGAATATTGAGGATCTTGAAATGAATTCTGCAAAAAGTGTAGCAG